>JAVCCK010000022.1 GCA_030765525.1 Candidatus Lernaella stagnicola | reverse complement strand
GGGCGTTTTAAGCGGTTTTGACGCGACCCCCTGGCTAGGAAGTTATTTTGAGAGTGGGCTGGGGCGTTTTTTGGGGTGCAAATTCCGGAAACACGATCTAACATTCGAATTTCACAGAGCTTTTCAGGCTTGACGCGACTCGGGCTGAAGGGATCTCGCAGATGTTGCCGCTAATTGCTTAATAGATAGACGTTTTTATCACTTTCGTTGCCTTCCTGCAAGAAAAATCACCTTTTCGCGTCAAAAACCTCGCGATTATCCGAAAAACCACGTGATTTCAACAGGGTGCACAAAAACATCAAAAATCCGAGGTTAAAATGGCCCCTTTTTGCGCCCCCTGACACCGGGCTAGATGATGATCGCGGCGGGCCGGTCGCCCAACCAGCACATGCTTCAGCAACGCCGTGGAGGCCCATATCTCAAAGACGCCGGAGCGGATCTCGGTGCCGGCGTAGCGCAAAATCTCCCGCACGCGCCGCCGCTAGGTGTTCTTCGCACACACAAATTCGACACGACGCCCCCCATCTTCCTATTTGCCGCGGGAAGGAATATCTTTTCGACACCGTGCCTACAACACAACGGGAACGAATCGAGGAAGCAAACGTAATGCCCGCTTGGTCGAAAAAGCGTCTCGCGAAAGGTCTGGCATTCGGCGCTCTCGCCCTGGCGATCGGCGTGGGGATGTTGTATTTGGCCTCGTTGCGTATTTGGCTTTCCGCGGCAGCGACCCCGCCGGCGCCGATGGCCTCGATTCCCGCCACGACCTTCGCGATGGGATACGAACCTCCCGGTCCGCTTAGCCCGCACAAAGAGTCCAGACACGAGGTTGAACTGTCGGCTTTTTCCATCGACCTTCACGAAACCACCGTGGGCCACTACTTGCGGTGTGTGCGCGCGGGCCGATGCCGCTGGCGAATCACTCTGTTGAGAAAACCGCTGGAAGCTCCGATGGGTGGCGTGACGTGGAATGACGCGCAGGATTACTGCCGCTTTGTCGGCAAGAGTTTGCCCACCGAGGCGCAATGGGAGTTGGCCGCGCGCGGTGTGGACGGCCGCGATTATCCGTGGGGCGAAACCTGGCAACCGGAAAAAGCAAACGCGTGCGATGGCGAAAACTGTTCCGGCGAAATCGATGGCTACGCCGAAGCCGCGCCGCCTGGCTCCTTTCCCCAGGGAGCCGGCCCCTACGGCGTCTTGGATATGGCCGGAAACATGTTGGAGTGGGTCTACGACTGGTCCAGCGACGACTACTACAGCCAAAGCCCGCGCCGCGACCCACGCGGTCCCGCTGAGGGAACCGTCAAAGTGGTACGCGGTGGATCTTACTTCCCGGCGGATATGGGCACGCCCGACCGATTGAAAACCTGGCGTCGCACGACCGATCCGCCTGACGTGAGACCCGACCACATCGGCTTCCGCTGCGCTCGAGAAAACTGACCGCCCCGCGTTTCACTGTGCCGATACTGAGGCCTTATTGGGATTACCCAATACTGCCCAAATACTGGATTTTTTCCCTCGATCGTAAGGCACGGGCCGAGTTTGCGACTTAGATTCAAGATAGGAAAAAAACCCGGTTTATGTCCGGCAAGAAAAATATGGTGGCAACAATGGCAAGCGTGGCAAGACACCGTGTCGTCTTCACATTGGCGACTTTTACCATATCGCTGATCCTAATCGCCGTTTCATTAGTTGTTTCGGTGCAAAACGCAGTTGGCGACGAACCTATCATGTCCGAGGACCCTTATCTCGCGGCCGGGCCGTTGAGTGAATTCGATTCGTCCGACATGTCGTGGTGTGAGGTCGAGAACTCGAACGAACTCTTGGAGCCGAGCACGCCGGACGAGGACCTCGCCCGCATGCTCTTGGAGATCGCGCCCGATTCCGCCGCGACCCTGTTGGCGTTGATCGATCCCGAGCAGACCCGAAACCTCCGCGGAAAGATCGTCAAATTGACCGTGGCGAACGTCGTGCCGACGGTCGATCCGGAAACGCTCGTGAAATACAACGAGGACGCCGCGAAAACCGTTCTCGACCTGCAACTGTACAAAGACCTCGAATTTATCGAGATTGACGACGGCGCGGGTAGGCAGGGCGAGGCAACGCTGGTGAACCTCCATTCCGGCGTCAACAGATGGTTCTTGTTGCAAGTGAAGTGGGCGGACGGCGGCGGCGTCTTTTACCATCTGGAAAACCCGGCGGGCTCGGGGCAACTCGTCGAACTGACGCCGGAACACGCGGGCGGTGTGCGGCTGGTGGATGGCGGCGGCTTCACGGATTGCTCGTTGTGGACAGCCGACACACCGGCGCTTGAGCAAGCGAAGGAAAACGGCGCGGCGTACGTCGATCTGTGTGACGGGCGCCTGTATGTTCGCAACCAGATTCGCGGCCGCCAAACGAGCCTGGAAAAAGTGACCGACGGTTTGCGCACCAGCTTCTGGGGTGGCGAGAAGATCATCTCGCTGGTCAAGAAAACCGTGTACCGAGATGCCTACCTCGAGACCTCGGATGTGCGCCAGGCGCTCGACGAGGACCCGACGGTGAAAAGCGGTGGACCGGCCGCGGCGAAACTCGCTGAGCGCTGCCAAGGAACCTGCCGCATGTTCACCACGATCGGCCTGCAACTGGCCGGTGGCCACGACCCGCGGAAAATGGCGGTCGGTCAGTGGTACCCTTCGGCCAACGTACCCGGCGTTTTTGTCAGCGCGATCCAACCCCGTCTGGTAAGCCCCGAGGTGACCGAAAATCAGCGTGGTCGGGTGAATGCTTTGGACGCCAAGGAAGGCAAGGCGCTTTCCTACCTGGTCGCTTTCGATCTGGAGCAAATGGAGTTGGGCTACCAGGTCGGCACCAGCCATCCGGACGTGGGGTGGTCCGAGCGCGTGCCGACCTACGTGGTCAACCCCGTCCTGCCGGGTCCCGACGGCATTGACAGTGTCGCGCCGCTGGCCCGCACGGGCATGGTCAATCCAACCGACGCCGAGCGCACGGTGGCCACGTTCACCGCGGGCTTCAAACGCTATCACGGGGCTTTCCGATCCTCCGAATACGCCCGTGAAAACCACGGCACGCATTACGGTTTTGTGTCCAACGGCGTGGTGTTCAGCAAACTGCAAATCGGTTTGGCTACGCTGGTCGTCTACGAGGACGGCGAGGTGGTTTTGAAAACCTGGACCGATGCGGACAATCAGCAGCTTTGGCGCGTGCGGCATGCGCGGCAAAACGGTTTGCCGATCATCGCCTATGACGACAAGGTCGGTCGGCCCGTGGTCAACAAGGTTGTCCGCCATCAACTGGCCGGCAATTGGTCCGGTGACGGCGACGCAAATTTCCGCACGGTGCGCGGCGGCCTGTGCATGCAGGAAAACGAAGGTCGGCGCTATTTGATCTACGGCTTTTTCTCCGCGGCGACGCCCTCGGCGATGGCCCGGGTTTTTGAGGCCTACGGTTGCTCGTACGCGATGTTGCTTGATATGAATTCGTTCGAGCACACGTATCTGGCTCTGTACCGCGCCGACCAGGCGAGCTTCATGGTCGAACAACTCGTCAAGGGGATGGAAGTGCTGGACGAAAAGAAAACGGGCGAAGTTCTGCCGCGCTTCATCGGTTACGGCGACAACCGCGACTTTTTCTACGTCATGAGGCGGGAAGGGTGATGAAGCGAGTCGTCTTTCTGGCCGCTTTGTTGTTGCTACCCGGAATCGTCGTCGATTCGAATTCGGCGCCGGGCGAGAGTCTCGCCACTCAACGTGACGCCCTTCTCGCAGGTTTGAAGACGACGCACAACTTGACCGACGCCGAGGTTAACGACATGCGGGCGATCTTCAGCGCTTCGGCTTATTTGGGCCAGGGCAACCCGGAAGTCACCGAACACCCCGCCACCCCCGAGCAATGCCGCGAGAAATTGGCGCAGCGGCAGGTGTCGTATGAGAACCCGGAATACGAGGCGATCTGCGGCGATAAATTCATGGCGCCGCTTTTCGATCCGGCCACGCAAAAGCCCACTGAGGCGACCTCGTGTATCGACCGCTTTGAGTTCCCCAACATTCCGTGCGCGTATCCGGTCGTGTGGGCGCGCGCCAAAGAAGCCGCGCAACTTTGCCGGGCCGAGGGCAAGCGGTTGTGCGACGCCCACGAGTGGGAGGGCGGCTGCCAGGGGTCCATGCAGTCGCCGGATTACCGGTTCGATCTCGTACCCACGGGCTCGTCGGAGGCGGGCATCCGCGCCATGCGCCGCGCCCACAACGCCAAGCACGCAGCCGATAAGCGCTGGAGCTACGGGCCGCAGTACCAACGCGGGGTGTGTGGCGCGTCAAGCCAAAAATCGCCTCAATGCAGCGGCGGAAGTTGGACGAAGTGCGGCTCGAACACGTACCCGGCCGGGTACTTCCCCGAATGCGGCAGTCCCCTGGGCGTGGTGGACATCAACGGGAACGCCGCCGAACACATGAACCTGCCGACCCGTGAGAGCGAGATGGCTTCCACGGGCAGCCGCACTCTCGGCCACACCGAAATGAAGGGCAGTTGGTTCATCTTCGACCGTTACCGGGCGCACGAGGATTGGTGCCGTTGGCGCGCGCCCTACTGGCACGGCTCACGGGTGATGGCCGAGAACAGCCACCGCAATTATCACCTTGGCTTTCGTTGTTGTAAGTCGCTCGAGACTACCGCATCGCCATGAGCCCGGCGGGGCGCATCAAAGCCTGAGCATCGGAAATCACGCCCTCGCGCGTGAACAGGGGCGCCAAGTCGGGGTTTCCCAACGCCGCGAGAAGGTCCACTTCTCGACCATCGATCATCACCGTACGATGCACCGCGCGAATTCCGTGGCTGTAATCGGCATAGGCCGCCTCATGAACCGTGCTCAGCGGTTGGATCGGCCGGCCGCTGGCATGATGCCAACCGTAGATGGCGATACTGCCCGGCCGGCGGCGAAGGCGGTTGGTGAGCACGACGTCCTTTTTGTGCCCCGAGGTAATGATGCCGATGGGGCAGGCACCAAGCTGCTCTTCAATCATCCGTTGGTGGTTCAGGAAGTACGCGTTGGAAGTCATGGCGCTACAAGGCGGTAGCGGCTGGGGCCGCAGCTTCCGGCGGGACTGCCGGTACACCGCATCGACAATTTTCGGGGTCGGCAGGACACAATCCAGAGACGACAGAACCGCCGCGGCGGCCGGGTAGTTGAGCGGGACGCGCAGAAAGTCGTCGCTGGAACCGACCGCCAGATAGTCAGGCGAGACGAAGATCGTCGCCCGACGCCCGTTGTGGCTGAGTTCCACCGGTCGGAAGGCGCGCAGGAAGTCCGGGATGTTCCCGGCTAGTATTTCGGAGACGGCGGCGCGTTGCCGCTCAGCGGCAGGCAGGTTGGCGGTTTGCTTCGCGAAAGCCGAACCTCGGACGGCATCGCGCGGGCGTTGTGGCAGGGGCAGGGTGTGATAGTCCGCGATTCCGGTGGCCGTGCGTTCGGCGACGCCCGGCAGCGGTAGCAGAAAAGAGAAGGCGAGAACCAATACGCCGATGAAAAGTCCCAAGTTGCGTGTCACTCGAATGATCTCTCCGCTTGTTTTCTTTATAAGCCGCCGCGGCGACTAATTTTGCGAAGAAGAAGTGTACGCATCTGAAGCACGAATCACAACACCTAATCGCTATTGATAATTAGTCGTAATATATTGAAAAGCCGAGCTTTTTGCGTTTGGTTCTCACCGCTGTAAAGGGGGGGGCGAGTTGCGTCGCTTGGTACGCGGATTAGAGCCAGGACCGGATGTGCCGTGCAACGCCGGGGCGCTAGGGGGTAGAGCCCCAAAGGCCCCGTTCCTCCCGGCGGGCTTTTCGTTCCGCCTGCCGGTAGCGGTTCATGCGCTCGGCGGTAAAAGGGTATTTGACGTAGGCGTGGGCATAGCCTTCACGGATCATGACCAGCGCGAAATCACGATTGCCCGGTAGGTAAACGTTTACCAGCAATCGCCCGTAACGGCCGCGGTGGTTGCGGGCCGCGTTGGTCGGATCGGTGCGCAACACGAGCTTCTTATTCAATACCAGCGAGACGGCCTTTTCCTTAGCCTCTTTGGCGAAGAATTCGACCGGTTTTCGCGGGTGGTGCAGTTCGGGCGTGTCCAAGCCGATGATGCGCACTTTGTCGATGGCGCCGTTCTCGTGCTGCACAACGAAGGTATCGCCGTCCACGACGCGGGTGTAGGTAACGTTGTACTCGGCCGCGAATCCGCTGGCGGCGGTCAGGAAAACCAGGAGACCTACGAGGAAAAATAGGCGACGCATCATCATCTACTTTGCGGCGCGCTTTGGCGGATCGACTAGAGACGGAGCACCGGATTCGAGGCGGGCCCGTCAACTTGTTAGAGAGGCGTCGGGCACGGTTGGTTCCGTCGTTCCGGGCGAAAAGCCCGTGCCAAGTTCCGTGATGTCGGGGAAGCGTCGTTAGCGGGCTTCGTTCCCCGCGGTTTTGGAAAAACAGGAAAATTTAATCTAAAAATAATCACTAATCGGCTCGGTTTGGTCTTGACTTTGAAAAGCCGCGTGTATTATAAGTTAAGGCACTTATAGATAATGATAATTGTTCTTAGTAATGGCACGAACGATTGGGTTCAACGGCATGACTGAAGAAAATCCTCGTCGGTTCCGGATGACCCGGCAGCGGGAAATCACCTTGAGTGCGTTGAAGAATCTGGACAGCCATCCCACTGCGGACGAAGTGTATCAAATCGTGCGCCGAAGGATCCCCCGCATCAGTTTGGGCACCGTGTATCGAAACCTGGACGTGTTGTGCGAGCAAGGCCTGGTAAACAAGCTGGAATTCGGTGGGGCGCAACGGCGGTACGACGGGCGCACGCACTACCATCATCATGCGCGGTGCACGAATTGCGAACGGCTATTCGATCTTCCGGTGAGCGCGGTGGGACCGATCAACCTGAGTTTACCTGACGATCTGGATTTCGAAGTAAGCAATGTTTTGTTTGAAGTGCGCGGCGTATGCCATGCGTGTCGCGAAAGGCTTCAAGGCGACGGCCCCACCGCACACTAGGCATTGATATGTTGGGTTCGGATTTAAAACAACAACCAGGGCACTAGAACCATCAACGCATAACAGCCGTTTTTTAAGGAGGCATCCATGGCCAGCGTGAAAGGGACCAAAACCGAAATAAACCTGCTGACGGCCTTTGCCGGTGAATCACAGGCTCGCAACCGTTATAATTTCGCTTCCAGCGTCGCGAAAAAAGAAGGCTTCGTTCAGATTTCACTGATTTTCGCTGAAACGGCGGACCAGGAAAAAGAGCACGCCAAACGCTTCTTCTCGCATCTTGAGGGCGGCGATGTCGAAATCGTGGCCGCTTTTCCGGCCGGCGTCATCGGCGACACGGCCGTGCATCTACTGCACGCGGCCGAGGGCGAACATCACGAGTGGACCGATATGTATCCGGGATTCGCGGCCATCGCCGACGAAGAAGGGTTCGGCGAAGTGGCGCAATTGTTCCGGGCGGTATCGGTGGCCGAGAAACAGCACGAAAAGCGCTATCGCGATCTGCTTCACAACGTGGAACAGGGCTTGGTCTTCAAAAGGGGCGAAACCGTCAAATGGCGTTGCATAAATTGCGGCTATGTCTACGAAGGCCTGGAAGCGCCGGCGAAATGCCCGGCGTGTCAGCACCCGCAGGCGTACTTCGAACTACTTGGCGAAAACTGGTAAACGGGAAACACGATGATTACTCTCGACGATTTCAGCTTGGCCGACGCGATCGACCTGGCGATGCAGGCCGAAGCCGACGCGGCGGCGTTCTACGCGGCAGCGGCCGAATCCAGCACCGACCCGCGCGGACAAGACATGTTCGGCCAATTGGCTCGCTTCGAACGGGCGCATTTTGAGAGCCTGAAACGACTGCGCGAGTCGCTGCTTAGCGGCGACTGGCCGGGCTACACCGGCACCGAGTTTTTGCCGGAACGACCCGGCGGCAACGCTGGAACACTCGATGACGTGGAAAAAGCGGCTGCCGTAGATGTGATCAATATCGCGCTGGAGGCGGAACAAAAGGCCGAACAAGCCTACCTCGACTTGGCCGAGCGCGCGCAGGCACCCGAGATTGTCGAAATGTTCCGCAAGCTGGCCAGTGAGGAGTCTCTGCACCATAAAGTGCTGGAGGACCAATTCTACGCTCTCACGAACGAGGGACACTGGAAGTGGGGCGAATGAAAATACGGAAACGAACCAAAAATCGAAAGGGAGATTGATTATGAAGTATGAATGCATAGTTTGTGGATACGTATATGACCCGGCCAAAGGTGATCCCGACAACGGCGTCGAGCCCGGAACGAAGTTCGCCGATATTACCGAGGATTGGGTTTGCCCGGTTTGCGGGGCCGACAAGACGCAGTTCGAAGAAGTGTAGGGGCGTCTTGACTAAATAGGAACCGTTCCTAACTTGGGGGTGCATGATGGCAACGAAGAAGCTCGATGTGTTCCAGTGTCATAAAGACGGCTTTATTGAAGTAATCGCCGGCGCCGAATGCGATGCGATGTCGTGCTGCGGTGAACCGATGAAAGCGTTGAAGGAACAGACCGCCGATTCGTCGACCGAGAAACATGTTCCGGTGATTGAAGAAGTGCCGGAAGGCACGAAGGTCACGGTCGGTTCGGTGCCGCACCCGATGCTCGATGCCCATTACATCATGGTCATCGAATTGATTGACGGCGACATGCTGTATCGCAAGTACCTGAAGCCCGGGGATGCGCCCGAAGCCGTATTTCCCGTGAAGCCGGCGGATCCCGTAGCCCGGGAAATCTGCAATATTCACGGCCTATGGAAAGGATAAATGATGGCTCAAGCGAATAAAAAAGTACTCAAGGCGCTGAACGATCAAATGCAGATGGAAGTGTACTCGGCGCACATTTATTGGGCGATGTCGGCTTGGTTTGAAGAACAAAACCTGCCGGGCCTCGCGCAGTGGATGATTGCCCAGTACGGCGAAGAGATGCAGCACGCGCGCAAGTTTTACGCTTACATTCTGGATCGCGGCGGCCGCGCCGTCGTGCCGGAAATCGCCGCGCCGCCCGCCGATTACGACAGCGCGCTGGCGGTATTCGAAACGGCATACGCACACGAGTGCAAGGTTACGGCGTCGATCTACAAGATCGCCGATGTGGCGAAGGAAGAGGCCGACTGGGCGACCGTGCAATTCCTTGATTGGTTCTTCGCGGAGCAGGTCGAGGAAGAGAAGAGCACCGATGAAATCGTCCAAATGCTGAAACAGGCCGAAGGACAGACCGGAGCGATCTTCATGATCGACCGCCAACTCGGTCTGCGAAAATTCGGCGAATAAGCCGAGCGCATAAAATACACGGATTTAAGGCCCTGCGGGGCCTTTTTCATTTTGCGCGGGCCGCGGCCCCCGGGCCTTGCTCCCGGCAGTCATCGCGGCATTCGTTTCGATCCGTAGTACAGCATTCGGCACAGTCGGTGTCGATCAGGCACTGTTTTTGTACCGAATGACAGTCGGCAAGGCACATTTCCGTGTCAATGAGATAATTGCAATTCGCGGCCAGGGCACACTGGGCGTGGTAGATATAATTTTGCTTGTTGCACTCGGCGATGCAGATATGATCCGGGCACGTTCTCGGAGCCCCAATACAGCAGGCATCAGTGCATTCGTCATACGGGCCCATCGCGTCCTGAACGCAGTCTGAGTATTCGACCGTGTCGCAGTTGTCATCATCGTCGCCTGAGCAGTCCGCGCGGTCCCAAAAGTTATCCGGGCAGTCGCAATCTCCGTTATTTGCCAGGTCGCACGGATCCCTGAAAACGCAACACGTGTCGTTGTCGTCGTCATCATCGTCGTCGTCGTCATCATCGTCGTCGTCGTCATCATCGTCATCATCGTCATCGTCATCGTCGTCATCATCGTCATCGTCATCGTCGTCGCCGGGCAGGTCGTCGTCGTCACCGCCTTGGGAACAAGAAAGCGCTATCGCGGCGCCGGAAATAAGGAAACAGATGAATAGCAATACGAAAAGCCAGTTAGGATTTCTCATTTTGGAATCCCCTTTTTTCTGGCCGGCTTTGCCAACGTAGACACCGAATTCCGGCGTGCCAGACGACAGTTTACGGCAAAGCCGACTATTTGCTTTATGATTTTGATAAAATCTCCGATGAAGCAACTATTATTACTCCTTTCGTCGGTTGAATTCAATGGCTAATCCTGGTGATTGCGCACACTCGGCCGCACCGGAGGCTCTCCGCTTCGGAGCATTATTGATGATCGAGGCGCAACGCGGTGCATGAACGTATGGCGATCAGGCCCAGGCCCACAAAACCGCGACGAGAAGGGCCCGATTGGGCCCCTTTTTTGTTTATTCGGAAATATACATTATGAAATCGTATTTTTTGTGCTATCATGCCCTCAAGTGAAATCTTCCAGGTGTTCTTCACCTATCGGATGACCTCGCTTTGCGATGGATTGCCCTTTCTTTTTTCCTGCAGGCCGTGCGTCAATATTTGAACAGTAAGAAGGAGATATCTATGTGTGATCGAAGACGGATAATGTCGAATGGTCCTTGGCGCTTTTGCGGCCTCATCGTGGCCCTATTAATCGTGCTTGTGTTCGTACCCGCGACTGCAAAAGCACAAGCCGAACTTGACTGCAATATGGAAATAAAAAACCAATCCAACATTGATCCCGCGCTCTATTATCCGCCCGTCGCCGGGCTTGTTTCGGATTGCCCCGATCTTGTCATTTCCGCCAAAGGAGACGACGGGGGGCGCGATTTCTTCGCCGACATTCCGCTGGAATTCGAACCGGATGCGGACGAAGAGTACGATGCAATCACCTATGATTACACAACGAACACCCAAGGAGAGATAGACGCGGGGCTTTACGCGTTACAATCAGCGTTTTATCAAAGCCCGCCGATGCCGATACTTCCTCCGGGTGGATCGGAAATGATTGACACGATTTTCGGCGACGACGACCGGCTACAAGTGGCCGGCGCCACTGCTTATCCGTGGCGGGCTGTTGTACGCTTATTCTTTGGAACGCCGCGCAGAAGTCATGGAGGATGTTCCGGCGCGTTGATCGGCGACAGCCATGTCTTAACTGCGGCTCATTGCGTATTCAACCGCGATAAAGGCTCGTTTATACAGAACATTACCGTATCGCCCGGCGTGGAGGGGGGCGTTGCCTATTTCGGGCACGCGCAGGTCCTCAAAGCGTACATACCGTACCAATATTTCTTGGGCGGACAGGAGGCATACGATTTCGCGGTGATCAAGTTGGATCGTCGAATCGGAGCTTATACCGGCTATTGGACCATGGCGGCGCTCGACCCCGTGGCCATGACCTACACGACGTCGCACACCGCGGGCTACCCCAGCGATATCGACGACGGAGTAGACCTGAGGTACACGTGGAGCGACTGGAACGACGTAACGCAAAGCTATTTCTACACATGCATGGACAACATGACTCGACAAAGCGGCAGCCCGATTTGGTATCACGTGAACGGACTACGCTACATTGGGGGAGTCTTCACCAGACAAAGGACGGTTTGCAATTCGGCATCCCGGATTACCCAGGAAGGACTGAATGCCATCGTCCATTGGGCGACGGCCGACGGGGTTTTCCCGCAACGCGATGACCGACCCGACCTCGTCTCCGACGGTTTCCCGGGAGGCGGAGTCAGTGCGACCAGCGTCATCCCCGGCCAATCCGATTTCACCGTGTATCACGAAATCAATAACATCGGTACTGTGGCGGTAGGCGGAGGGAAAGTCGATTTCTATATCTCGACCGACCAAACCATTGACGCCACGGATTACTACCTCGGGCAAGTTACGTTCAACGTTTTTCCGTTCCAACCAAAGCTCGCACAATGGGAAGGAACATTCCCCGAGGAGATTCCTCCAGGCCAGTATTACGTTGGATACATCATTGACCCCAACAACACCTTCGACGAGTACAGCGAAAACAATAACGACGGCTTGGTCACACCGCTGCGGGTGACTGCGACGCAGCGTCAATGGACAATCTCCGGTTCCGTAATGATGTCAGGCGGTGATCCGCTGCCGGATGTCGAAATGCAAGGCTTCCCGGCGACGGTCGTCACGAACGGAGACGGGTATTACGCCGGCGCCGTGCCGGAAGGATGGGTCGGAACCGTTACTCCGGTGAAAAACAACTATGAGTTCGATCCAGCCGACCGTAACTACACCAATATCGTCATCAACCGAACAGACGAAAGTTACAGTGCGACAACCAACTACTGCAACGACAAGCAAAGCGCCCCTGGGACGCTGGCCCTGCTGACCCTCGTCGGCATCGGCCTGATGTTCTTGAGGCGGCATAACTAACCTAAGCGGTCAGTAAGCGAATAACCGACGCACGGCACGCCCCTCTCCCGGTTGGGAGGGGGGCTTTTTTATAGCGGGTTAATGTGCGCCGAAGCGGCGGGCAAGGATTGGCCAACGGCGACCAGGCTGTTGTGGCTGGCGCGAATATCCAGCGCTTATTCTTGAAACAGCGGGGCTTTCCAATATCGTTTTGACGGTGTTATAAGCGTATTCGACACGCTGGATATTGGATTTTTGTCTTTTTCACGCGCTTTTAAAAAAGAAGAGAAAAATCGGGTCCGTCCCGTCCCTGCAATAGAATCATTCGGTTCAAGGAGGCAAAACGTTGGACGCGACAATCCTGGCACGGATTCAATTCGCGGTAACCATCGGTTTTCATTACATCTGGCCGCAGATCACCATCGGCATGGCGTGGATCCTGGTGTGGATGATGGTCCGTTGGGTGAAGACCGGCGACACCTTTTATCAGTCGATGGCTCGCTTTTGGGTGCACGTGTTTGCGCTTTCCTTTGCCATCGGCGTGGCGACGGGCATCGTGATGGAGTTTCAGTTCGGCACCAATTGGGCGGACTACTCCCGCTTCGTCGGCGACATTTTTGGCGCGCCGCTGGCCGCCGAGGGAGTGATCGCGTTCTTCCTGGAATCGACGTTCCTCGGGTTCCTGCTTTTTGGATGGAAGAAACTCAAACCCAAATGGCATATGTTTTCGGCGATCATGGTGGCGTTTGGGTCGACCCTGTCGGGGCTTTGGATTCTCATCGCCAACTCGTGGCAGCAAACGCCGGCCGGTTACGCGGTCGAAAACGGCCGCGCGGTGCTGGTCGATTTCTTCGCCGCAGCCCTTAACCCGTCGGTCGCGATTCGTTTTCTGCACACGATCGACGGCGCCGTCATGACCGGCGCGTTCATGGTCGCGGGTTTGAGCGCGTGGTTCCTGGCGCGCGGACGGCACGTCAAGTTCGCGACGGAGTCGATGAGAATGGCGCTGATTATCGGCTTGATTGCTACCGGCGCGCAGTTCATTTTCGGGCATCACCACGCGGTGCAGGTTTACAAAACGCAGCCGATCAAGCTTGCGGCCTTCGAAGGCCATTTCGAGACCACGAAAAACGCGCCGCTGCTGGTGTTCGGCATTCCGGACCGGGAGGCACGCGAAACGCATTTCAAAATCCCGCTGCCGGGAATGTTGAGCTTCGGCGTTTCCGGCGATTTCGAAACCGAAATCAAGGGCCTCAACGACTACGAGGAAGAGCATTGGCCGCCGCTGCTTCCGACCTTCCTTTCTTTCCACACGATGGTTGCGCTGTGGGCGGTCATGATGGGGCTGATGATCCTGGGCGTCGTGCTGATGTGGAAAAATTCGTTGCAGAAATTCAAACCGTACCTGCACGCGATGGTTTGGGCGATCCCGATTCCCATCATCGCCAACACCTTGGGTTGGATTGTCACCGAAGTCGGGCGACAGCCGTGGGTCGTGTATCCGGTGTTCAAGGACGGCGTGATCTTCGACGATTCCATCGCGCTGCTCACCCGTGACGGTGTGTCGCCGCTCGTTTCGGCGGGGGAAATCATCTTTTCGCTGGCGCTGTTCAGTGTGATCTACGCGCTGCTTTTCGGCGTGTGGTTTTTCTTGATTCGACACAAGTTGAACAAGGGGCCGGATATCCAGGAGGCCGTATCGGCCAAGGGTGAAGCAATCACCGGAAAGGAGGCGTCGGCATGATGACGCTGCAGGTCCTCTGGTATTTCCTGGTCGGTATCTTGCTCACGGGTTACGCGGTGCTCGACGGCTTCGATTTGGGCACGGGTTACTGGTATCTCCGGGACAGTAAAGATAGGCATCGCACGATCATGCTCAACGCCATCGGGCCGGTGTGGGACGGCAATGAAGTGTGGTTGATCACCGGCGGCGGCGCGTTGTTCGCGGCGTTTCCGATGGTCTACGCGTCGGTTTTTTCGGGCATGTATTTGGCGTTGATCCTCGTGCTTTTCGGGCTGATTCTGCGCGCTACGTCGATTGAGTTTCGCGGTCAACTCGAAAACCCGAAGTGGCGGCGGGTTTGGGATCTCGCGTTCGGCGTCGGTAGTTTGCTGCCGGCGCTGTTGTTCGGCGTGGCGCTGGGTAACGTCATCGTCGGGATGGATCTGAACGACCACGGAGACTACGTCGGCGGCTTCCTGGGGCTGCTCAATCCTTATTCGCTATTCGCCGGGGTTTATACGGTCGTCGCCTTCGTCGTGCACGGCGCGCTTTTTCTGCTGATGAAGACCGAAGACGAACTTGCCGAAAAAATCAAAGCCCACCTGCCGATCTGGTGGAAGGCGTATCTCGCGCTCTTCCTGCTGGTCGGGCCGATGACCGCGATATTCGCCTTGCACATGTTCCGGAACTTCATGAAGTTTCCGATTTTCTTCTTCATGCCGGCGGCGATCCTGGCCGGTATCGTGTTGATCAGCGTGTACGTCAAGAAAGAGGAATTCGGCAAAGCTTTCCTGGCTTCGGCGGTCGCCATCGCCTCGATCATGCTGACGGTGGGCGTCATGGCCTTTCCCACTTTGGTCCACGCCACGGACGCGGCAAACCATTTGACGGCGTTCAATTCGTCCTCCGGGAAGCTGACGCTTGCGGTGATGCTGGGGATCGCCTTGTTCGGCATGCCGATCGTGTTGGTCTACAATATTTGGATCTACCGCACCTTCGCCGGGAAAGTGAAACCGGAAGACTTAGCGTACTGAGGAAAGCCAAGTGGGCGGGGGCTTATCGATCCCAACGCCCGAGTTTGAACGGTCACTCAAATAATCCGTCCGAAAACGCGAAAATCAGCTATAAATAAAGACCGGCGGTCGTTCGCTGCGGCCGCGGCAACCCAGGAAAAACGATGTTCCGAAATCTCGCGATTCTTTTCTTGTCGGTGGTTCTCGTGGTCTGCGGCGCCGCGGCTTTCGCGCAGGAACCCGATCCGGACCTGTTGGCCAAAGCGCAAGGCTACGATGAGCAGGCGCCGTTACGGCACGTGCCCGCCTACGGGGGGGTTGGTGCAGAATGTCTACACCGACACGACCTACACCGAGATTCTTTATTACCGCGGGCAGGGCGACTCGACCATGTGGACCTCCACGTACGGCGCGACGCAGGCGTTGCGGTATGCCGTCACCGGGGAAGCGGCGGCCAAAGCAAATACCATCGCCGTCGTCGAGACGTTGCGCGATCATTTGCGCGTGACACGCACCGAGGGCTATGTCGGGCGTTACGTCGGGCCGCTGGACAACCCGATTTTTTGGCTCGACGTGTTCCAGCTCGATGAGTTTCGTTACGGCGAAGGCATATGGTTGGGCACGTTCTACCTCTCGAATTCGAGTTCCGACCAATACGACGGCTTCTTCAACAACCTTGCGACGATATATGATCTGGTGGACGACGCGGCGACGCGGCAATTGATCAAGTCCATGATCAAGGAAGTGATCGACAAGCTGGCGGCGAACCGCTGGCTGATCTTGAACGAGGAAGGGCTGCCGACCACCGCCGCGCCGCAAATCGCCGGCAGCGAACGAATCTCCTTCGCGCTGATCGCGGCCCACATCATCGACACACCGGAATATTGGCAACTCTACGAGGACGTCTACGAAGACCAAATACAGACCCTGCCGTTCAGTTCAGTCGCCTTCTGGAATCGGTATACCGAGTACTTCGCGATGAATCTGAAACACTTAAACTATTTCACGATTTTTCGTCTCGAACCCGACGAAGAACGCTTGCGGGAGCTGTTTCGGATTTACATGCAGAAAGTGCGGCCTTGGGTCGAAGACGGCCGCCAGGTGTATTTCGACTACGTCTACCTCACGGGCTGCGAGCGGCTGGGTGTCTGCGAGGGCTCCTACGGAATCATGGAGAGGGGCGTCAACTCGCTGCACAAATTCCGGGAGTGGCCCAACGTGCAGTGGTTCGTGACCCCGCCGCCGGCCGAGGTGGATCCCATCTCTCAATGGCTGGTCGACCTTCAAGAGAAGCTGCCGGCGTTCCTACAGGACCTCTTAGGCTTCGAACTCCAAGCCAAGCAGGGGTACGACTTGGACGAGCGCTGCATCCAGGACTACATGTGGCAACGCAGCCCCTACAAAATGAGTTGCGGCCCGTTCCCGCTGGACTGGCCGGAACACATGCTGCCCGGCGCGGACTACCTGATGGCCTATTGGCTTGGCCGCCATACGGGCTACCTCACTCCGCACGACATCGACGCGCCGCCGGGCGACGACGACGATGACAACGACGATACCACTGACGATGACGCCGGAGACGATGATGCGGGGGATGACGATGCCGGGGACGACGATGCCGCCGACGATGACACCGCCGACGACGATGCCGCCGATGACGACAATGACGATGCGGCGGGGTCGGACGACGAATCCGAGCAGGGCGGTTGCGGCTGCTAAGAAGGGCCATTATTCAGAGTCTGCGGATACCCCAAAAACAGCAAAAAACAATTTCTTACGACGTTTTAGTTAAAGTTCGGCCTCACGTCCGCCGCCGTTGCGATACTCGGCCGGAATGCCTATGATTAATACAGTTGTTATTGAATTCGGCAGTTATTGCCAGGCGTGTATCTGCTTAATACAGCATTGTGATGTCTTAACATGAAGGGAGAATCATGCCCCGAAAACCCGACCTGACTTCGATTCCCAAAAAAGAACCGGCCGGCCCCCGCGAACAGGCCGCACGTCCCGGCGATGCGAGTGTTAGCGCAGCCTCATGGTATTCGGCATATGCGGAAATACCGAATTCCAAGCTTCGGTTTTCCGCGGCGGATTTTCGGTTGGAAGCCGCGGAGTTGCTCGCGGCCGTCCGTGACGCCAAGAGTATCGATGAGGCACGAGGGAGGGCGATCGATTTTATCAATCAGACGGCCCACGATTTGTGCAACCGGTCGGATTTATCGACGTCGGAGGAGATTATCGGCCGGCACGCGGCGCGAATTTGGCGGAATCTGCTATCGCTTCACGCCGAGCAACGATCCGATTTCTCAACGCTACGGGCGTTGATCGACTTGGCCGGCGGCAAAAAGCGGGCGGACTTGTCTCCGGGTTTTTTCGCGGAATTAACCCATTTATGGCGTGCCGTGGCGGGAGATACCGGCGTGTTGCCCGCCGAGGACGATCATCGCCAAGAGAGGCTGTCGGGTCGCGAGGCCGCGCGGTGCCGGTCGAATCAACTCGATCGCTTTTGGGTAAGCGCTAAAACAAAGCTCGAACGATACCGCCACGGGTTGGAGCCGGAGTTCGCCGAATTGCGTCGGCACCAGCGCCGCAACATACGCATGCTATTCGATGCGTCACTGGAGCAATGGAACGACTGGCACTGGCAAGCGGCGCATGTGATCAAAGACCCGGAACTCATTGCGCGAGCCGTTTCGATTCCGGCCCCTTTGTTTGAGTCGGTTTGCGAAGCTCGTCGAAACGGTTTGCCCTTTGGTGTGACGCCGTTCTACCTTTCCCTATTCGACCCCCAAGGGAGGTACGACCAAGCCCTGCGGGCGATCGTGTTGCCGCCGCCGGACTACGTGGCCGAACTTTCCAACAAGCGGGAAAGCCGAAGCGAGTCGTTCGACTTCATGCGCGAGCATGACACTTCCCCCGTGGACTTGGTGACCCGTCGCTATCCGAACATCGCCATTTTCAAGCCTTACAATACGTGCCCGCAAATCTGTGTGTACTGTCAGCGGAATTGGGAAATCGATGACGCGATGGATCCACATGCCATGGCGTCAGCGGAGAAAATCGATGCGGCCATCAAGTGGCTTGCCGCGCATCCGGCGATCTACGAGATTTTATTCACGGGCGGCGACCCCTTGGTAATGAGTGATCGCAAACTCAAGGAGATACTCGACCGTCTGGCGGCCATTCCGCACGTGGAACGAATTCGTATCGGCACGCGTACGCCGGTGACCATGCCCATGCGCATTACCGACAAACTGGTGGAATTACTTGGCAGCTACCGCGAACCGGGGCGTCGCGAGATTTGTGTGATCACCCACATCGAGCATCCTTTTGAGGTGAATCAAGACATGGTGTCGGCGGTGGAACGCCTGCGCCGCCGCGGTATTCCGGTATACAACCAGCACGTCTACACCTTTTACTCTTCAAGGCGTTTTGAGGCGGTGGCGTTGCGGCGCTTGCTGCGATTGATTGGTGTGGATTCCTATTACACCTTCAACGCGAAGGGAAAAGAGGAAACGGCGGCGTACCGCGTGCCGATTGCGCGGTTGCTGCAGGAACAACGCGAGGAGGCGCGGCTTTCGCCCGGTCTCGTGCGAAGCGACGAGGCCGTGTACAACGTGCCGGCACTGGGTAAGAACTATATACGGGCTGCGCAGGATCGTGAATTGCTTGCGATTCTGCCCGATGGTTCGCGGTTGTACGAGTTTCACCCCTGGGAAAAATTTACATCCAGCAAGAAAACCTATGTCGCTCGCGACGTCTCGATTCTCAGTTACCTAAAGCGACTCGAAGCGATCGGCGAAGATCCCGACGATTACGCCACGATCTGGTATCATTACTGAGTATTTCTCGGCCCATAAAAAAAGCCCGCCGCATCATGCGGCGGGCTCGGTCGTTTTAACGCTGACTAATCAGCTGGGGTACTCGTGGCACTCGAGGCACACGGCGTCGATGGTCTCTTCATCAATGGCGCCCCCGTGCGCATCGATGGTGTCCTGATCGCTATGGCAATCCATGCACGCGTTTTCCGCGACGGGTTCATGCCCGATAACCGGCGCCGTAGCGGCCGTATCGTCGTCGGCCGGTTCGTCGGTGTCGTCGTCGGCCGGTACGTCGGTATCGTTGTCGTCGTCGTCGTCATCATCGTCGCACGCAACGATAGCCTGCACCGCAAACGCGGCGATCAGGAACAGCAGAAAGACGAACAGTGTTTTTTTCATGGGCCCTCTCCTTGGTTATTTTGTCCCTAACTACCTGAAAAAGTATCTCAATTTCGGAGAGTTAATGTCAAGTTTTTGTGGACGCAGTGGGTTTTTTAATTCTAAATACCCTTAACTGTATAGATTTTGTTGGGTGGCGTCGGGGCCTCACGGGCGAAAAAGGTCAGCTTGACCGCGTGTCCAGATACCCCTTAAATAACAGCGACTGATTGGGAGGACCCGATGCGCAAAACCACCGTGATTTTTTTCTTCCTCTTGTGCGCAATTGGTGCGCTGGTCGCAGGCTGTAGTTCGGGTGATTCGAATGTTTACGACTCGCCGAATTATCACCCGCCGGGACTCGACGACGATGCGGCCGATGACGACACCGATGGCGGTCCATCTTCGGGAGACGACGACGGAAACGAGACGGGCGACCTGCCGCAATGGTTGCTCGACCGCCCGTACTTACAGAATCGTAGCTTATGGGCGCAGGAAATCGATATGGCCGATCCCGAGTGGGTCCGCAATCTGGGCTGCATGGGCGTGGGCAACGGCAAGGTCTTCGGGATCCTCGGCGATCAGTATCCATCGGGCACGTGGCACAATTTGGGCGGGCCGAACTACGAAATGGATCTGAAGTGGTTTTCCGATAAGGAACCGTGGCTGATTGCGCACAACCATTACGTCAAGCCGACCAGGCAATCCATCGCCCGGGTGCGGCGTTCGCCGGTGGTCGTCGCGAGCCACACCGACGAAGTACTCGAGTGGACGAGCGTGAATTTCGCGCCCATCGGCGCCACCGATGAATTGGCCGAGCACGCATTGGTTTCGGTCTGGATCGTGCGCAACGTGTCGCCGTATCCCATCGACAATATCTTCTTGGAGATCGATTCGAATTTCGGTCGCTACATGAATACGTACTTCAGCGAGCAGAATTACGAAGGTCGCCGGCTCTACATCCGTCCCATCGGCGTCGAACCGACCGCGGGCGACGCTTTCAACGATATGTGGATTCCTTACGGCACCATCGCGGCGGGCGAGGAGAAGGTCGTCGTGCTGCCGTATGTATTCACCGAGGATGACGAAGACCCCACCGCCGTATTCGAAGCCGTGCGCGAGGAAGGCGTCGACGCTCTGCTGCAGAAAACGGTGGTGTGGTGGGACGAATGGTACTCGCGGATGACCCGCTTCGACACGCCGAACCAGAAATTTAACGACCTGATGAACGCCCTCGCGCTGGCGGTGAAGGTCAACCAGGCCGAGCCGGGCGGCATTTCCCAGATGGTGCAATACTCCCACGTCTGGAACCGCGACACCTACGGGCCGACGTTGTTTTTCCCGTATGTCGGATTTGCCGACGACATGCGCGCCGCCCTCGATTACCACTGGGGCGCCGTGCTCAACGCCGGCAACCTGGGCAACGCCTATCCCGCCGATCTCGACCTGAGCGAACTGCCGCCGCAACCCGATTGGGAAAGCCTTGGCGTGATGGGCGGCTTCACGCGGGCTGAAGGACCGAGCACCGTCGTGCTGCAATACGAGCATCTATACAAGGCGACCGGCGATCTCGACGTAATCGAAGAGCGGTGGGGGATGCTGAAGCACGCCCTGGTCAAACAGCAATTCGTCGACGGGTGTTTGCTGCATTTCTCCGGCGACGAAACTTTCGAAGACCTTATGGAACTGGCTTTCGGCGAATTCCCGATGCCGGACCCCGACGAGTCGGTGCTTTCGTTGTACTCCTCGCTGCTGATGATCAAGGCGGCGCGCTTCATGGCGTCCATGGCCGAAGAACTCGGCTACGAGGATGACGAAGACTTGTTCGTCGACCTGGCCGACGCGGTGGAACAGTGCGCGGAGGACACCTATTGGCTCCCCGACCGCGGCTTCTACGCCGTCAAGGCCGATACCGCCACCCGCGAGCCCTACGAGCGGCCCTACGAAGACATCAGCACGATGCCGCTGTGGCTGGATGCGCTGCCGCGCGACAGCGAACGCGTCGTGGCGAACTTCGAGAACGTTATGGAGTTGATCGGCCGCGACAACGGCACGCTGGTGACGGATCTGGCTTGGATCGTGCAAAAGTTGCTGCCTCTCTATGGCCCGGCGATTCAAACCGGCATGAGCCACGGCTACTGGCTGGTCAATCTCGACAAGATGTTCCACCCCATGGCCGACGAAGCCTTCGAGCGCTGGCAAGACGTGCCTTCGCCGGCGGGCTTTACCGAAGAGGGCGTGACGGTGACCGACTACGGGCACCTGCAACTGATCCGGGATCCCTTCGGCATCGTCTGCAACACGTCGGCGCGGTTTCGCAGTTGGGAATCGGGCATCATGGGGCACGCCTTCATGTTCCACCTCACGGGCTTTGATCGCAGCGTGCCGGGATCGTGGGTGAAACTCGCGCCGCACCTGCCGAAGCGATGGAACGAATTCGCCGTGCGCGGCTTGTCGTTCGGTGATGGGCGAATCGATTTGGAGGTGTACCGCTACGGGCGCCAGGGTCGCCGGCTGGTCATCACGACCGACGGCGATGCATCGTTCGATCTTTCCTTGACGGTGCCGCTAGATGGCGAGGTGACCGGGGTCAAAGCAAACGGTGTGCCGATTCCCGAGGCGAATTACGACGCGTCGGTCAACGATTACGGCCGGACGGTCGTCGAAATTGACGCCTTTGAGGTCGCGCCGGACACGGAAGTGGCGATTATCGTGGAAACTGTCGAGTAACGTGGGTCGCTGATCTTGGCGAAGCAACTATTCCGACGCAGGCTGCTTTTAGTCACCGGCAAGGGAGGTGTGGGTAAAACAACGATCGCCGCCGGTTTGGCCGTGGCGGCCCGGGATCGCGGCTTGAACGTTTTGCTCGTTCAACTCGGCAAGATCGACAACATCGGGCCGATCTTCGGCAAGCGCATCCCACCCTACAAGTTCGTCGAGCTCGAGCACCGGCTGACCGCTTTTTCCATCGAACCGTATCTGGCGTTGCACGAATACTTGGTCAACCAAGTCAAAGTGCAATTCGTCGTCGACATGTTCCTGGAAAACCGCGTCATTCAGTACCTCACGCAAGCGGCACCCGGTTGGCGGGAATTGATCACCGTCGGAAAAATCTGGCAAATTCAAAATCAAACCCTCGGCTACCGCAAACGACCGCGCTTCGACCTGATAGTTGTCGACGCCCCCGCGACCGGCCACGGCATCAGCTTTTTGCGGGTACCGGCGATCATTCTCAACACCATCCGATTCGGCCCCATTCGCCGGCATACCTTGGAAGTCCAGAAACTGTTGCTCGATCCCGATCGCACGTTGCTGGTGGGCGTGGCCCTGCCGGAGGAAATGCCGGTCAACGAGGTGGCCGAAATCCATAAGGCGGCGCGGTCGATGCTGCACATTCCCTACGGCGGCACGGTCCTCAACGCCTTTACCACGCCCGCCGCCGATCGGGAGACCGCACCGCTGCTGCGCAAGTTGCTGGCGGATAAAAAGGCCATGGCCCTCGTGGACAAGACGGTGCCCGGCGGCGCAAAACCGCTGCTGGATGCGCTGGATACGCGAGGCGCGCGTGCCGCGTTGTCCGAGCGTTACCTCGCGGAAATCGCCGCGCGTATCGGCGGCGACGTCTTCCTGGTGCCGATGCTGCCCCAGGCGCGCCTGGATCGCGAGTCCATTGCGAAGGTGGCGCGGGTGCTTGACGACCAAGTGGAGGACATTTCGCAATGAGCGCCGGCCTGCTGGAACACATCGCCGACAAACGCATCGTCATTTGCGTCGGGTCCGGCGGCGTGGGCAAGACGACGCTGGCGGCCGCCATTGCCCTCGGGGCGGCGATCGCCGGGCGCAAGACGCTCGTGTTGACGATCGACCCGGCGCGGCGGCTCGCCAACAGCCTGGGCTTGGAGGAACTGGACAACACCGAGACGCGCATTCCGGCTGCCGTGTTCAGCGCCGCGAAAATCAAGCCTCAAGGCGAGTTGTGGGGCATGATGCTGGACGTCAAACGAACTTTTGACGAACTGATCAAACGCATTGCGCCGACTGACGATGCGGCGGAACGAATCCTGGAGAATCATTACTACCAAAACCTCTCCGACGCGCTGGCCGGCAGCCAGGAATACATGGCGATGGAGAAACTCCACGAAGTTCAGGCGGAGCGCGACTACGATCTAATTGTTGTGGATACGCCGCCGACCAAGCACGCGCTGGATTTTCTCGAAGCCCCGGCCCGCATGGAGGATTTCCTCAACGGCAAGGTCATTCAGTGGTTTTTGAAACCCTACATGGTGGCCGGCAAGGTGGGGGCTGCCTTCGCCCAACGCAGCGCGGCGATGACTTTCAAGATGCTGGAGCGTTTTACCGGCTACGAGGCCATGGCGGATTTGGCGGAGTTTTTTCTCGCGTTCGATGGCATGTACGAAGGGTTCAAGGAGCGCGCGCGCCACGTCAAGGAACTGCTGGCGGCCGAGGACACGGCGTTCGTCTTGGTGACCAGCCCCGCCAGCCCGGCCATCGAGGAGGCGGAGTTCTTCTACACGCGTCTGACCCGTGATCGCATGCGGCCGCTGGCGGTTGTATTCAACCGGGTTCACGTGTGGGAAGGCGGTGAGAACGGCGAGTTCGCCGACGCGCTTGTCGGGGCCGGGGAGAAACTCATCGCCAAATTGCCCGCATACGCGCCGGCCATCGACGCGGTGATCGACAATGCCGCGGGAATGATTCAAATGGCGGCGGCGGACAAAAAGGCGGTCGAGCGTTTTCTTGAGAAGACGCAACACGGGCGCGAAGCGTTTCGCATTCCGGCCTTTGCGACCGACGTGCACGACCTGCAATCGTTGGCTGAATTGGGTGCTTTTCTGATCTAAGAGCAGCGACTACGGCTAGACGATATCTTCCGACACGCCCTGAAAAAACAAGCAGTTTTCACGGAACTCCTGGGTCACCTGACCTTGTTCCTCGAGCAATTCAAGATACCCGACGATTTCGGATACCCACAGGAACAATTCAAAATCCGGCAGGTCTTCGGTCATCTCGCGGGCAATGTCGTAAGGGGTGCGCGCGCGGCCGTTGAGCATGTGAAACACTTCGTTACGGCGGCGGCGGTGGTGACGCAGCGTTTTCTCGGCCGCATCCCGCGGGTTGCCGAAGGGACGGCCGTGACCGGGAAGGGCGAGGGTGGCTTTGGTGTTCATCAGGCGTTTGAGGGTTTGCATGTGTTGTAGGACGACGCGTGGGCGGGAGCCGGTGGGTGAAGTCGGTCGCGCCAGGAGAATACTTGGGGCGATACGCGCTTGCAGGGTGTCTCCGACAAAGATCACGCGCATTTCGGGCGATTCGAAACTGGCGTCGTGCGGCGTGTGTCCGGGGGTGTGCAGCACGCGCAGCGAGAAGTCGTCGAACTCGATCTCATCGCCGTCGGAAAGCGGCTCGTCGAGGTCGACCTGGCATCCGTACCTGACATAGTCCCGGCCGGCCTGCAGCAGCGCTTGAATTTGTGGATCGGGAACGCCGCAGAAGTGCAGAAAGTGCGTGAAGTATTTATCGTTGGCGTCCCATTCCTTTTGGATGTCGGCGAGCATGTCGCGGGCGCCTTCCATCGCGTACACCCGGGCGCCGGATTCGATTTTGATGCGCGCGGCCAAGCCGAAATGGTCGATGTGGGGGTGGGTGACCAGGATCCGCTTGATGTCGGCGAAATGGTAGCCGATCGAATGGAGCGCCTTCTGCAACTCGGTGGCGCATCGCTCCACATTGGGGCCGGTGTCGATCAGGGTCGGGAGGCGGTCGGCGATGAAATACACGTTCGTTGAGCCGACTGGAAACGGCGTGTCCAGGCAGAGACAAAACACGCGGTCATTAATTTTCCGCACACCGGGTGAAGCCATATAACGTCCATTCTACGCAAAAAAAACAAAACGACCGCATTTGCGCGGTCGGTCCTTCGGCTCTCCCCCGTGCCCAGAACCATGGGTCTGCTGGGGAGGCATTGTGGACTCCCGGCGTCTGTTTGGCAAGGTGCGCGAGGCGATCTCATCCATTGTGGACTTGTGCAAAAGAGAGGATTCCACTAAACTACTTGGTTACGAACGTCGGCTCATTCCGTGGGGAGAAAAAGATGTTGCACAACAAGCTTTGGGTTTGGATCGCGATCCTCGCGCTCGTTTCGGTTTCGGTGGCTCTTTTGGGCTGCGGTGACGACGACGACGATAACAATGACGACAACGACAGCGGCGATGACGACAACGACAGCGCCGATGACGATAACGACAACGACGACGACGACGACACCGGCGACGACGACACCGGCGGCGATGACGATACCGGCGATTTCGTCGTACCGCCGGTAACCAATCCCGCGCCGCCTTGGCCGGAATGGGCGCTGCGCCACTGGGTTTGGGAAGATGAATCCACCCAGGAATCGGCTACCGCGCTCGTGGCGGACTACGTGGCGCACGACATCCCGGTCGGCGCAATTATCATCGACAGCCCTTGGGCGACCGGTTACAACACCTTCGACTGGAACCTCGACGATTACCCGAACGCCGAGCAAATGGTGCAGGACATCCACGCGCTGGGTGCCCGGGTAATGGTGTGGATCACCGCGAACATGAATGTCGACTCTCCCTTGTACCAACACGGGCTCGACAACGATTACTACATCAATGACGGCCGGGTGTACGAATGGTGGAAGGGCGACGGCAGCCTCATCGACTTCTGGAACGAAGACGCGATGACGTGGTGGCACGGCCTGGTCGACCAAATCCTCGACATCGATATTGACGGGTGGAAGTGCGACGGATCCGAGTTCATGACCTACCTCTGGATGGTCGTGCAAACCGCCGACGGCCCGAAGTCGCCGCAGGAATACCAATTCAAATATTACCGGGACTTTTTCGAATACACGCGGGCGATTCTCGGCGATGACCGCCTCATCACGGCGCGGCCGGTCGATTCCTACGGCATTCCCTTTTGGGGACCGAGCTTCACGCCTCGCGACGTCAATTTCGCCGGGTGGGTGGGTGACCAGGATCCGACTTGGTTCGGCCTGAGCGCGGCGATGACAAACATGTATTTTTCGGGCAAGCGCGGCTACGTCAACTTCGGCAGCGACATTGGCGCTTACCGCAGCGACGATGACATGCGCGATGAAGAGCTTTTCGTGCGATGGGCGCAATTCGGCGCGATGAGTCCGGTGATGGAAAACGGCGGTTCCGGCGAACATCGACCGTGGATGTACAGTGCGGACGTGCTTGATATCTATCGCGACTTTGCCAAGCTACACCATGCGCTGATTCCCTACCTGTACAGCCAGGGTGCCGAATACTATGACGACGGCCTCTCGCTCTACCGGCCGCTTCACAAATTCAACTGGCACCACATGCTTGGCGATAACCTGCTCGTCGCGCCGATTCATAATGCGGGCAACGCGAAAGACGTGCTGTTCCCGGAGGGCACGTGGATCGATTTCTTCACCGGTGAGCAGTATGTGGGGCCGCGTGAGGAGCGATTGACGTTCCCCCTCGAGCGCTTTCCGATCTTCGTGCGCCAGGGGGCGATCATTCCCTTCGACCTTCGTGAGGGCGGCGTGTTCGACGGCGCAACCGACGACTTGCCGCCGCTAACGGTTTCGATCTACGTGGACCAAGGCGACGGTTTCAACATCTATGAAGAGGGCGGCGAGGGCGCTCGCGTGGAATATCAGGCGGGCGAGACGGGAACTACGGTGCGCCTGTCGGCTACGCAACGGCGCTATGCGTTTCGCTTGATTGGGGTGGCGGCGCCCAACGCCGTGCAGGTCGACCCGACCGGCGAGCTGCTTCAGGCCGCGGATCTCGCGGCGCTCGGCGACGCCGAAACTGGTTGGACATACCTGTCGGACGATCAAGAACTTTGGATAAAACCGGGTGATGCGGAAAACGGTATAATCATCGTTACGCAATAGAGAAAACGATTTTATCGGTGGATCCATGAACAACGCGCAATTGGGCGAAACTCGCCGCTTGTTTCGAATTTTTGACGCCGACCCGACGCCCGTGCTCATTACCGACAGCCAATGGATCGTTTTGTACGCGAACGAGGCCGCCGTGTTTCTCTTGGAGACCGACGCGTCGGATTTGCTTCAAACAAAACTGAATCGCTTGCCACAATTCCAACCTCTGCAGTCGCTGTTCAAACAGATGGATTGTAGTTTGCAGAAAGCCGACCAATTCGTGAGCGGCCGGCAATGGCTCGACTTTGCGGGACGCCGCGCCGCCGACATTCGCGTCGAAAAGCTCGGCGCTTTCATCGACGGCGAGGAAAACCTGTTGTGGCGTATTTTCGTGCAGACTCCCTACCGGCCCGACGCGGCTATGGGTTCGGAGAGCGCCGAGATGTACCGCAATCTCGTGGAGGTAGCGAGCGACGGTATCTGCATCATTCAGGATGAGATAGTTGTCTACGCGAATCCGCAACTGTGTGCGATGGTCGGGTGGACGGCCCTAGAGTTGCTCGGCATGCCGTTCGCGGACCATATAGATATGGACGACGTCGACAAATTGCGCGACTTGTATTCGCGTCACCACGGCGGCGCGAGGGAATTGGGAGTCATACCGATTCGCGTGTTGCATCGGGACGGCACGGTCGTGGATGTGGAAATTGACGGCTCAATCATCCCCTACAAAGGGAAACCCGCGACGTTGGTGACACTGCGCGATGTCACCGAAACCTTGGCGGCGAAAAGAGCGTTGGAACGTAGCGAGGGGCGCTATCGGCAGGTGACCGAAAGCACGACCGATATCATCTGGAGCTACGACCTTGCCGAGCAGTGCTTCAGCTTCTTCTCCAACGCGGCCGAAAGTATCCTGGGTTACTCACCGGAAACGGATGAGCACATCACGCTGTTGCATATCCTGCCGCGCGATCACGCCGATTGGGTGGCGAATCAGTTCGAAGAATTAATTGCTCAATGGCCCGAGAGGGACACCTTGGCGTTTGAATTGCAGCATTATCGCAAAGACAGAACCAAGGTGTGGCTAGAGGTTAACGGGCGCCTTGTAGCCGAAGGAACCACGGACCGCCCGACGATGGTAGTCGGCGTCTCGCGCGATGTGACCGACCGGCACGAAGCAGCGCGACAGCTCGTGGAAAGCGAGGGCCGGTATCGCCGCTTGGTGACCCTGGTTCCCGAGTTGATTTGCGTGGTTCAGGATGGGCAGTTCAAGTTCATCAACGAAGGCGGCGCGCGAATTCTCGGGGCGGAATCTCCGGACGAATTGACCGGCGTGGATAACGAACGCTTCGTACATCCGTCCTATCTGGAGGCCGTCAAAAAGCGAACGAAAAAACTGATCGACGAAGAAACAGAAACCGACGTCTACACGTATCTTTGCCGACGCCTGGATGGCTCGGACGTTTACTTGGAAACCGCTTCCATACCGTTCCAATTCGAAAACCGCCCGGCCTTGCTTTCGGTAGGACGCGACGTAACCGCGCATCGACACGCCGCCGAGGCGCTGAACTACCGCATGCGATTGCTCAAACTGATTACCCAGATCACGACTCGATTCATCGCCCTGGATCCGGAAGAAACCGATCGCGCTATTGAAGAGGCGCTGGAAGAAATCGGAACATTTGTGGGGGCTGATCGGGGCTATATCTACCAGTATCGCGCCGGGGGTCACGTCGCGGACAACACTCACGAATGGGCGCGGGATGTTTTGCAGCGCGTGAAGATAGACCAGCAAAACGTCCCCATTCGCGAGGAATTCCCTTGGTGGACCGAGAGTTTTTCCGGAGAAGGCATCTTCCTTTGCCGGGACATCGAAGAGTTGCCGCCGGAAGCCGACGCGGAGAAAGAACTGTTCCGGGTACAGCAGGTCAAGTCCATGGCCATCGTCCCGCTTACCTACGGCGACAAAGTGACCGGGTTTTTCGGATTCGACGACACAAAGGCCCGGCGGGATTGGGACGAAGAAGCCATCGCGCTGCTACGAATCGCGGGCGTCGCGTTTACCAACGCCCTGACTCACAAGCGCGCGAACGCCGCGTTGCGCGAAAGCGAAGAAACGGCGCTATCGCTGCTCAACGCTACCGACGCCCTGGCGGTATTGACCGACCGGGACGGTACCATTTTGGCCGTCAACGAGATCACCGCGAAGATCCTGCAATGCAGTGCCGACGATTTGATCCGCACAGACTCGCTGCAGGCGCTTCCGGAGCGATGGCATGAGCAGGCAAAAGAAATCCGTCGCCAAGTGCTGGCGGATGGGAAGCCCTATCGGAATCAACACCGCATTTATGGACGTTGGTATTTGGTTAACGTTCAGCCGGTGATCGACGAAAGCGGCGTGGTGCGGCGCTTGAGCGTCTACGCGCGGGACATTCACGATTTGAAAAGGCAGGAAGAGGAATTGCTCGAGGCTCTGCGCAAGGCGCAGGAAGCGGAACTGCTGAAGACACGGTTCCTGGCCAATATGAGTCACGAAATTCGAACGCCGCTCAATCATATTATCGGTTTAGCTTCGGTCTTGTTGATTCAACCGGATATCTCCGCCGAGGAGCGCGAAGGCTATCTGAAAATCATCAAACGAGGTGGGCAGTCGATGCTCGAACTGCTAACGGCGATTCTCGACCTTTCGAAGATCGAGTCGGGCCGCCTGGAACCGAAGCATACGCCTTTTCACGTCAGGGAATGGCTAGAGCAACAGACGGAACGGTATTCGCTGCAGGCCGGCGCTAAGGGCTTGAAGTTTCGCAGTTACTGTGAGGACTCGGTCCCCGGGGTCGTGGCGTCGGATCCGGTGAAGATCGGCCAGGTTCTGGGTAACCTCGTGGACAACGCATTGAAATTTACTCGCGAGGGATCGGTGGAAGTACATTTGGAAGGCAAACCGCATGAAAAGGGCGGTTGGGAATTGATCTTCCGGGTGGTCGATACGGGAATCGGGATTGAGCCGGACAAGCTGACTAGAGTCTTCGATTCGTTTTATCAGGCGGATGACTCATCGACTCGCGAATTTCGCGGCGCCGGTTTGGGCCTGACGATATCGCGCGAACTTGTGCGCATGTTGGGCGGTCAAATTAAGGTGATCAGCAAACCGGGACAGGGGTGCACGTTCACGTTCACTTGCCACGCGTTGTCCGCGCGCGAGGCCGACTAGGCGCGCTGCTTTACCACCTCGTCCAAAATCGCGTGAATTTCTTCGATTTGAATGGGTTTATCCACGACGTAATCCGCGCCGACGTCTAGGAACTCGCGTCGCCGATCTTCATCTACGTACGCCGATACGATGGCGACTTTGCACGCTCCTTTGCTTTCTAAGCATTTCAGGTCTCGGAGAAACAAGGTGCCGTCGATTTTCGGCATCATGTAATCAAGGAAAATCAGGTCGGGTCCGAAATCGGCGACCCGAACCAACGCCTCGTAGCCGTTCCAGCACCATTCCACGCGGGCATCCGGAAATTTGTTTTGCACGAAATTCTGCAGAATTTCGGCCGCCACCTCGTCGTCTTCAATAATCAAAATTGACAAATCTTTCATGACAATCCTCGTTGAATTGAAGCCGCGATACGGATCAGCCACGGAATCCCAGGTCGCGGGATCGCCGTTTCTTGATCTGGAGCAGCTTCACTTCTCGTCGCGCATCTTCGTTGGCAGGATTTATCTCGTTGGCGCGCCGAAAATAGGTACCGGCCAAACTGTCTTTGCCCTCTGCCTTGAAAATTCGGCCGAGCAGCAAATACGCCTCGTCGTTGGTGTCGTCAAGACTAATCGCCTTTTTCAACATCTCCTTGGCTTCATAGATAATCGTGATGTCCTGCTTACCGGATAGTTCGTAAATGCACCAAGCCATCAGTGCTACCGCTTCGCTGCTGACGGGATTGAGATCGAGGGCTTTTTCGAGAAAGTGGTGTGCGCCGCGAAAATCTCCGCGATTAAAGAACGTGCGGCCTTCGGTTAGGTTCGTGCTGTATTCTTCAAGGTTCCAGTCGAGAAGTTGCGGGTCGACGTTATCGTCGGGTTCGCCGATCAGTTCGAATTCGCGCACGAGGAGGTCATCGGCCGCTTCCTCCTCGGGATCGAACATGTCGCCGAAAACCAATCCTTTGGCCATGATGGGTAAAAACGCGACACGCATGTATGTTTCGAAACGGTCCGAACTGGTTTCTTTCAAACGGTGGAGGCTCATGTTGTTTAGGGTATCGGCAATGTGATAGAGGTCTGGATCCAGCCGCAACTCTTTCATGATCTCGGTGTGCCCTTGCCCCAACTCCATAACGCAGCTTTCTTTGCGGTTTCGCGCGAAGGCTCGCTGCAGGGTTTCAGCCTCCGCGAATTCGAGGATGCCTCTTTTGAGAATATCAACTAACGGGACGGGGTCGAGGTCGTATCGTCGGGAACTAAGGCGCTCGGCGGCGAAATGAAAAGCGGCGCCACGCCACATCGCGGTAAAAACTTGTAGGACTTTCAGGATCTTCTGCTGGGCCAGGTAATAGTCGAGTTCATTTTGATTGAGAATGTTCATCATCACCAGCGCTTGTCCCTGCGGAATCCCCTTTTCCTCCGAAAGGCGTATGGAAGCGTCGTTTTCGCGCGGTGTGATTTTATCGACCTGAATGAGAAAGCGACCCAACGTATTGTCGCGAATGTAGTTCGATTTCAGTTCCACTACCGATCCGGATTGAATCAGTATTTTTAGCTGGCGTCGGTCGCCCTTGAAGCGCAGCGTTCCCGATTCCCCGAAATGAATCAGGTGCAAAAACAAGCGGGACAGGGAGGACGGCGACACCTTGCCCTTATTCCAGGGGCGCCCGCTCTTCGCTTGGGACGCATTGACGAGGGGACCGGCCATCTTCTGATTGATGGTTTGCGGCTTATTGCGTTCCGTCAACCAGCGTTCGATCTTCTTCAACAGACCGGCTCGTTCGGCAGGCAACTCGATGAAGTCGTCGGCCATAATCCGCATACCGGCCCGCTCCATTTCTTCCACGGGAGGCATTTTGCGAGTGACCATCAGAAACGGAATGTTGCAGAGAACCTCGTGACTCTTGAACAGGCGGGCCAATTCACGACCGTTGATCACGGGCAGATCACGCTCGCAAACGACCAAATCTGGTTGAAGGTGCAGTGCAATGCCCAGCGCCTGTCGGGCATCGTGACAATACTTAACGGCGTAACCGTCACTCGCGAGGAGCTTCCCGATTTTCCGGCCTGCACTATTCTCCGCGCTCAGTACAAGTATTGTCTGCTTCATCCCGCCCTCACGTCGATACTCCACTGCCCTCCGAACTCTCGACGTTCTGAATGATGCCCCACATATACTTACGGGACGGCATTCCCAGATTCCGTGCCTTGCCGACAATGTTCACATTCGGACACAGCCAACCAGCAAAACATCTCGGCCCGATTCGGGGATATTGCCGCCCTTCGCGGATGCACTCTTCACCTTGTGGGACCCGTAGTATTTTTCCGATCCCCGGCCATCCAAGCCGAATAGTGACGTATATACTAGAAAAAGTTCTAGGTCTACACAAGACCCGGAAAAATCTTTTTCTCCTGTTTTCCAACTAGAAAGGAGCGGGAAATCGGCGACGATTAACAATGGTATCTATCGGTTTTCTTTGATCTGTGATTCGATTCACAATCGCTGTCTGGCTCCTGTCGCAATAGTGGACCGGCCGTTTCGGGCCATATGTTCGGCGGATCTCAACAGCGAATGACATGCGGTGGCTTCCGACAATACGAGGGAGCAAGAGTACCGCATTCTTGCCGAGTGGACACCGGATATGAAATAAACAATGAGGGATGGTGACGAGCGCTCGAAAGGTGCCTATTTGGTAAAAGATACCAGGATCGTGACCCTAATGACGCATGGCGGCAATAATCGCCTTGTTGAATGCCGGCAGGTCATCGGGGTGGCGGCTTGTGATGAGGTTACCGTCTACTACGACTTCCTCGTCCAAGAAGATTGCGCCGGCGTTCTCCAAGTCCACGCGAATGGCGGGTGAAGCAGTGACTCTTTTGCCCCGCACTACGTCGGCCGAGCACAGAACCCAGGGACCGTGGCAAATCGACGCGACCGGAACGCCGTTGTCGAACGCTTCACGCGTGATGCGAATGATATCCTTGTACCGCCGCAGCTTATCGGGCGCGTAACCGCCGGGAATGATCAGCGCGTCACAGTGGCTACCAGAGAAATCCGCCGCGGCTCCGTCCACCGTCACCGGATACGAGCCCTTTTTCCCTTTGTATTCGCGGGCCGATCCCGTGCCGATGATGAACACTTCCGCCCCGGCTTCCCGCAGGCGATAAACGGGAACCCAAAGTTCCATTTCCTCATACAGGTCTTCCGCGAAAACGTAGACCGTCTTACCTTTGAGACTCATGACTCCCCCTCGCATCTTTTTGTTGAATAAAAAATAGACACGGCAAACAAGGATGCAAATAGGGAGGCGGCGGCGTTTAGCCCTTTCTTGTGCTGTGAAGCAACGCGACCAGGTGTTTGCCAAGTGCCACTTGATAGGCGGAGGTCGGGTGCGACTCCTGGACTTCTAGAGGTAAACCGGCGATTTCTTCCTTGGCTCGGGCGCGGATATCTGCCAACGGCGGCGCGGTTTCGAGGGCTTCCCCGTCCCGAAAAACGAGTTCGAGCAACGGTCGAGCGCTCGTCGTCGACCATGTATCGCCGGGCTTCAAGGTTCGGCGATCGAAAACTTCCAGCGGCGCGTTCAACCGCGGCTCGTGTTCCGCCATTTCGACGTAGTCACCCAGCAAACGTGCTTCGCTGTCGGCGACGCGCCAAACCTGTTTGATGCCCGGCAACGTCGCCTTTTCCGGCGTGTCGGATTCCTTGTGTACCGGACGCAACACACCGCGCCGGTCGGTCAAACAGGCCAATTTGTAGACGCCGGACAGGGCCGGGTCGTCGTGCGCCGTGACCAGCCGCGTTCCGACACCCCACAGGTCGATGGGCGCTCCGGCTTTACGCAGCGCGGTGATCCGGTGTTCGTCCAAATCGCTGGACGCCACGATCTTGACGTAATGGAGCCCGGCCGCGTCCAACATCGCTCTTGTTTGCTTGGCGAGGTTGGCTAAATCGCCCGAATCAAGACGAACGCCGATTAACTTGTGGCCGGCGGTTTCCATTTCATGGGCTACGGTAATGGCGTTGGGGATACCGCTTTCCATCGTGTGGTATGTGTCCACGAGGAGAATCGCACCGTCCGGATAATGGCGGACATAGGCGCGAAAAGCGGCAAGTTCGTCCGGGAAGGCCATGATCCAACTGTGAGCGTGCGTGCCGCGTACCGGAATGCCGAAATGCCGCCCGGCCTCGACGTTGGAAGAGCCGGAACACCCTCCGATGAACGCCGCCCGACTGGCGCTGAGGGCTCCGTCGCGACCTTGTGCCCGCCGCATTCCGAAATCGAACACCGCTCCGTCCCCGGCGGCCCGACACACCCGGGCGGCTTTCGTGGCGATCAACGTTTGGAAATTGATGGTGTTGAGCAGCGAAGTCTCGACGAGTTGGCATTCGGCCAGCCCGCCCTCGACACGCAACAACGGTTCGTAAGGAAAAGCAGGTGTTCCCTCGGGCACGGCGTGAACCGTGCCGCCAAAACGGAAGTCGCCCAGGTAGGTCAGAAAAGGCTCATCAAACAAGCCGAGCGAGCGCAAATAGCCGATTTCCGGCGGCGAAAAGGCGAGATCGTGTAGGAAGGCCAGCGCGTCGGCCAAACCCGCGGTCAGCGCGAAACCGCCGCCGAAGGGCAGGGTGCGAAAAAATAGGTCGAAACAAGCCCACCGTTCGTGCATTCCTTCCCGAAAATAGCCCTGCATCATCGTTAGCTGATACAGATCGGTGAACAGCGGTGAAGTCGGGTAGGGCATCGTCGGTTGTCCCGTCCCTTTACAAATGCGACGACGTGACGCGGTTGACGCCCGCCTCGTCCATATCTCGCCACGCGTTTTCCAGCGAGCCGTTCAAATCGATCCCGCGACACGCGTCCTCGATCACGGTGACCTCAAAGCCGAGCCGTCGGGCATCGAGCGACGACCACAACACGCAAAAATCGGTGGCAAGCCCGGCGAGCAGTACGTGTCGAACGCCGCGGTCACGCAGATAGCCCGCCAGGCCGGTGGACGTCCGCTTGTCATTTTCGAAAAACGTTGAATAGGAGTCGATCTCCGGCGTTGTGCCCTTGCGGATGATCAAGTTGGCGCAGTCGAGGCGCAATTCCGGGTGGAAAGCGGCGCCTTGGCGGCCCTGCACGCAGTGGTCCGGCCATAACACCTGCTCGCCGTAGGCCATCGGGACAACGTCGTAGGGTTCGCGACCCGGGTGGGTCGAGGCGAAGGAACGGTGATTCGCCGGATGCCAATCTTGTGTGAAAACGACCAACTCGAATCGATCGAGCAAGCGATTGACCACCGGCACGACCCGGTCGCCCTCAGGAACGGCCAAAGCGCCGCCCGGGCAAAAATCGTTCTGCACATCGACAACAACAAGCACGTGATCGTGGGTTCGCATCGCTGCCTCTCTCGCATTTGCTCATAACCTAGCGCGCCTGTGTGTCGCTGCCAAGTTTACCTTTGCGTCGGTGATTATTATGTTTTTCAGAATCGAAAAGGAGCAGGCCCGATGTTGCCTATCGTCCACCCGAAATTGGAACAGTACCTCGAAAGCGTCAGCGCGCCGCGCGACGCGGTTCTCACCGAGATGGAAGCGATCGCCGCGGAGCGCGACTTCCCTATCATCGGCCCCGACGTGGGTCGCTTCTTATTTGCCGTCACTCGATTTGCCGGGGCAAAACGCGTGCTGGAATTGGGCTCCGGTTACGGATATAGCGCCTACTGGTTCGCGCTGGCGATGCCTGCCGGGGGTGTTGTGGAGTGCATCGACACCGAACCTGAGAACCGGGCACATGCGGAGGCGTTTTTTCAGCGCGCCGGTTTGGCCGACAAGCTTCGCTTTCACATCGGCGAAGCGCTAGGCGTGGCGGAGGGGCTGGAAGGTCCCTACGACATCGTATTTAACGACATTGACAAGGAGGACTACCCGGCTTCGATCGCCGTAGCCAGAAGATTGCTGCGCCCCGGCGGTCTTTTCGTCACCGACAACGCGCTTTGGCACGGCAAGGTTGTCGACGAGGACTTCGACCCGGCCACCGCGGGGGTTTTGGCGTTCAACCAGGCGCTCGCGGAGAGTACGGATTTTGAAACCGTGGTACTGCCGTTGCGGGACGGTCTTTCTGTCGCTGTGAAGTTGTAAATAACTTAAAAACAGGAACTTCTCATTACTTTAACAATGTGCGGGGGTGAGCGTTATATTATGGCTATTATGCGTTCAGCTCTGATTTGTCGTTGGCGATGCTCGGGGCCGCGTCACCGTTGTGCATTAGACCTTGGGGGTTGCCGAAGGTCTTGGAATGTATAGCAAAATTGCCGATCACCGCGTCGCCGCCGCGGTCGGGCATGTCCATGGGAATCTTGCCGATCCCCGGTCTCAAAAGCGGGATAATAATGCGAAAATAGTCTTGACGCGTAATATCGTAACCGGTATGGTTTCGCCTACGAGGAAAATATGAATGAGTGCTCATTCACATACACGTATTTGAACCCCGAACGAACGTTTCTTAACAGTGAGGTTATCGATGAACGAGAGTTTGGCAGCAACTATCCAGAGAGTCTGTGGTGAGGTCGGGAACGATCGCACCCGCTTGATGGACGTAGTCCGTTTGGTCCAGGCCGAACACGACTACCTTTCGAGCGAGGCAATCGACCTGATCGCGAAAGAGTTGAACATGCCCCGGGTCGAGGTGTCGAGTCTGATTTCATTTTACTCCTTCTACTACGGTGAACCGAGGGGGGAAATCGTCATCCGACTGTGTAACGACATTGTGGACCGCTACCAAGGGGCCGACAAAGTCGCCGACGCTTTTCGCGAGGAATTGGGCATCGATTTCGGCGAAACAACGCCGGACGGCAAGATTTCGCTGGAGTGGACGCCGTGCATCGGCATGAGCGACCAGGCACCGGCCGCGATGATCAACGATGTGATCATCACATACTTGAACAGCGACAAAGCTCGCGAAATCGTCCAAGGCCTGCGCGACGACGGCGATCCGCACAAGCTGATCAAGCGCTTGGGCGACGGTAACAATGCGCACGAATTGGTTAAAGCCATGGTGCACAACAACATCCGTCGCAAAGGCGAGGTGATCTTCGCTCCCTTCGAAATGGGCAGGGCTTTGCACAAGGCGCTGTCGATGAGCCCGGTCGAGGTCATCAAGGAAATCAAGAACGCGCGCTTACGCGGCCGCGGCGGCGCCGGTTTCCCGACCGGCTTGAAGTGGGAATTTACCCGCGGCGCCGAGGGCGACCAGAAGTACATCCTCTGCAACGCCGATGAGGGTGAGCCCGGCACGTTCAAAGACCGCGTGCTGCTTACCGAGCGCGCCGAAATGCTTTTTGAAGGCATGATCATCGCCGGGTACGCCTGCGGCGCAACGCAGGGTGTTGTCTACTTGCGGGCCGAATACGCCTACTTGTACGACTTCCTGAATGACATGCTGGATAACGCCCGAGCCAACAACTACTTGGGCGAAAACGTGATGGGCAAGCAGGGCTTCACTTTTGACCTGCGGATCCAACTCGGGGCCGGCGCGTATGTCTGCGGTGAAGAGACGGCGCTGATCAGTTCCTGCGAAGGCACGCGCGGCGATCCCAAGAATCGGCCGCCGTTCCCGGCGCAGAAGGGCTACCTCGGACATCCGACAGTCGTGAACAACGTGGAAACCTTGTGCTGTGTTTCGCGGATCATGGAGCGCGGCGCCGCGTTCTTCAACGAAATCGGCACGCACGGCACGACGGGCACGAAGTTGATGTCGGTCTCCGGCGATTGCTCGGGTCCCGGCGTGTACGAATTACCTTTCGGCATCACGGTTCGCGAGTTGCTCGAAACCGTCGGCGCCGAGGACGTCAACGCCGTGCAAATCGGCGGCCCGTCCGGCCAACTGATCGGCGAGGGCGACTTCGACCGCTGTCTTTGCTTCGACGACTTGGCCACCGGCGGTTCGATCATGGTGTTCAGTGCGGAGCGTGACGTGCTGGAGATCGCCGAATCCTTCATGGACTTCTTCATTCACGAAAGCTGCGGTTACTGTACGCCCTGTCGCGTCGGCAACCGTTTGTTGAGGCAGAAGCTGCATGAGATTCGCACCGGCAAGGGCAAGAAGTCGGACGTCGACTACCTGCAGAACCTTGGCGATACGATCATCAAAGCCAGCCGTTGCGGTTTGGGGCAAACGTCGCCGAACCCCGTGCTCACCACCCTTAATAACTTCCGTTCGGCCTTTGATGCCTTGCTCCAGGAAGAGACCGGTTTCCAACCGACTTTCAGCCTGGACGAAGCGTTGAAATTGGCCGAAAGCGTTCAGGGCCGTAAATCGGTCCACCACGACGGCTAGGGGGAAGACGATGAGCGGAACCTTTACGATTACCATTGACGGCGTCGAGATCACGGCGAAAGCCGGACAGACGATCTTGGAAGCCGCCGAGGCGGCCGGCGTATATATCCCCCGCCTTTGTTACCACCCGGATTTGAAGGTACACGGCAGTTGCCGGGTTTGTTCGGTGAAGGTGAACGGCAAGGCCATGGCCGCGTGCACCCAGCCTGCGGCCCCGGGCATGATTGTCGAAAACGATACCGAGGAAGTGCTGAACATCCGCCGCGCGATCATCGATATGCTGTTCGTGGAAGGCAATCACTTCTGCATGTTCTGCGAGAAAAGCGGTAACTGCGAATTGCAGGCGTTGGCCTATCGCTTTGGCATCACCGCGCCGCAGTTCCCCTTCATGTTTCCGCAACGCGAATTGGACGCCACGCACCCGGATATCTTCATCGATCGCAATCGTTGCATCCTGTGCGGTCGCTGCGTCCGCGCGTCGCAAGAACTGGACGGTAAGAACGTGTTCGAGTTCATCGGCCGCGGGCACCATAAAAAGGTGGCCGTCAACGCCGAAGCGGATCTGGTTAAGACTGACGCCGCCGGCACCGACAAGGCCATCGACGTATGTCCGGTCGGCGCCTTGTTGCACAAGCGCGTCGGTTACACGGTCCCCGTGGGGCAGCGCCTTTATGACGCCAAGCCGATCGGGAACGACGTAGAAGTAAAACGCCAGTCGGCCGATGCCGACAGTTGATGAGGAGTGATCATGGAAAAACCGAAAGTTGCCACGGCATCGTTGGCCGGCTGCTTTGGCTGTCACATGTCGATCCTGGACATCGACGATCGGATCCTCAAACTCGTCGAGCTCGTCGATTTCGACAAATCGCCGATTGACGATATCAAGGAATTCACCGGTCGTTGCCTGGTCGGCCTGATTGAGGGCGGCGTAGCCAACGAAGAGAACGCGCGGGTCCTGATGGACTTCCGCAAAAACTGCGACATTCTGATTTCGCTCGGCGACTGCGCCATCTCGGGTGGCCTGCCGGCGATGAGGAATATGGTGCCGCTCAGGGAATGCCTCGATGAGGCGTACTTGAGTGGGCCCTCGGTCTACAACCCCGACGGGATCATCCCCAACGACGTGGAAATCCCGCTGTTGCTCGACAAAGTCTATCCGTGTCACGAGGTCGTGAAAATCGACTACCACCTGCCCGGTTGTCCGCCCCCGGCCGACACCATCTGGCAGGCCTTGGTTGCCCTCCTCGAGGGCAAACCGCTCGACCTCGCATACGGCTTGATCAAGTACGACTGATCGAGAAAGGATCGGTAAAATCATGGAAGTAACCAAGGGAACCAAACGCGTGATTATCGAGCCGGTAACTCGCGTGGAAGGCCACGGCAAGGTTTCGATCTATCTCGATGAGAATAACAAGGTCAAACAGGCCCGCCTCCACATCGTCGAGTTCCGCGGCTTCGAACGCTTTGTTCAGGGTCGCCCCTACTGGGAAGTGCCCGTGCTGGTGCAGCGTCTTTGCGGCATCTGCCCGGTCAGCCACCACTTGGCGGCGGCCAAGGCGATGGACATCATCGTCGGCGGCGAGAAACTGACCCCGACGGCCGAGAAAATGCGTCGCTTGATGCATTACGGCCAGATGTTCCAGTCGCACGCGCTACACTTTTTCCACCTGGCTTCGCCGGATCTGCTCTTCGGCTTCGATGCCGACCCCGCGATCCGCAACGTCATCGGCATCATCGCCAAGCACCCGGATCTCGCGGTGCAGGCGGTCATGATGCGAAAATACGGCCAGGAAGTTATCCTGCGCACGGCCGGCAAGAAAATCCACGGTACCGGCGCCATTCCGGGCGGGATTAACAAGAATCTGTCGATCCAAGAGCGCGACGAGTTGCTCGCCGACCTCGATCAGATGATCGAATGGTCGCGGGCCTCGGTGAAGATCGCCAAGGACATTACGTTAGATCGCATCGCCGAGCTGGCGCCCTTCGGCAGCTTCGATTCCAGCCACATGTCTTTGGTGCGCGAAGACGGAGCCATGGACCTGTACCACGGCGTGCTTCGCGCGGTCGACAAAGACGGCAAGACGATCATCGACGACGTGGATTACCAGGGCTACCTCGACTACATCGCCGAGGAAGTGAAGTCGTGGTCGTACATGAAGTTCCCGTTCATCAAGAGCATCGGCCCCGAAGACGGTTGGTACCGCGTCGGGCCGTTGGCGCGCTTGAACACGGCGACGTTCATCGACACGCCCGAAGCGGAAGCGGCACGTCAGGAATACGTGGCCGCGTTGGGCCGGACCTGCAACGTGACGATGGCCTATCACTGGGCGCGGATGATCGAGTTGCTGCACTCCATCGAGATGATCAAGGAGCTGTTGCATGACGAGGATCTGCAGGGCACCGACCTGGTCGTCAAGGGTGAGCGGCGTTCGGAAGCCGTCGGCCTGCTCGAGGCGCCGCGCGGCACGCTCTTCCACCACTACAAGGTCAACGAAGACGACCAAGTAGTGATGGCCAATCTCATCGTCTCGACGACGAACAACAACGAGCCGATGAACCGCGCTGTGCAGAAGGTTGTCGCGGACCACATCGACGGCGTGCCGGAGATCACCGAAGGCATGCTCAACAGTGTCGAGGTCGCGATTCGCGCCTACGACCCGTGCTTGTCTTGCGCAACGCACGCGATGGGCCAGATGCCGCTGGAAGTCAAAATGTTTGACGTCGACGGGAATCTCGTCGATCACAAGTTCAAAGAGTGACCGGCGCAGCCAAGAAGATTTTGCTGATAGGCTACGGGAACCCGGTCCGTGAGGACGACGGGCTGGGTCCCGCTTTAGCGGCGGATATCGAGAAGCGCGCACTGCCGGGCGTCACCGTGGAGTCGAACTACCAGCTTAGCGTCGAAGACGCCGAGGCGTTGACGCACGCGGACGCGGTGATTTTCGCCGACGCGGCGGTGGAAGGGCCGGAGCCGTATTGCTTTCGGCGCATACAACCGAAAGAAGACCTCAGCTTTTCCACGCATAGCGTCACGCCCGACAGTTTGCTCGGCTTGGCCCGTTCGCTCTTTGACTCGCAAACGCCGGGATACATGCTGGGTATTCGCGGCTATTCGTTTGCGATGTTCACCGAGCAAATGACCGACCAGGCTGCGGCGAATCTGCGGGCGGCAATCGAGTTTTTAGTTCCCGTTCTGGTTAGCGGACAACTGGACGCCCAGGTCGGAGAGGAAACAGACGGCAACACCAAACATGGGTGAGGTTTGCGATGAAAGACGGTAAATACGTGATCCTGTGCATTGACGACGATCCCGATGTGCTTATGGTTTTGCGCACGGTGATTGAAAACGCCGGGTATGTTGTGGCCGAGGCGCAGAGTGCCGAAGAAGGCCTGAAAGTGTTTAAATCCGAAGCGCCCGATTTCGTCATCGTCGACTTGATGATGGAAGAAGTCGACGCCGGCAAGAACTTCGTCAAGGAATTGAAAGTCATGCATTCGGAAGTGCCGATCTACATGCTCAGCTCGGTCGGCGATTCGCTGGCGCAAAACGTCGCTTATACCGATTTGGGACTTACGGGGATCTTCCAGAAACCTGTCGACCCCAATACGCTGTTGGCGACTCTCAAGTCGAAACTGAAGTAGCTCGACGACATAGAAAAGGACCGAAGGACGGCGGGCCCGGTCAGGGTCCGCGTTCCTTCTTTTACGCCCCATGAAAATAGGCTTGCCCGAAAAATTGTCGAAACCGGTCATCGCCCTGGGAGGCGATTTAAAGTGCCAACCGGTATACGCGGCAGGCGACACCGCCGAGGTCCTGCCGGAAATTGGCGACCTGGCGTCGCCCGACAACCAAGACGCACTCGAGGACTTGGTCGACCGCTACGAACCGGAACTCGTGGTTTGCGATAAGCATCCCGGTTATTTTTCCACGACGCTTGCCGAGCGGCTCGCCGCCGAACGCGGACTCGGCTTGGTCAAAGTGCAACACCACCGCGCTCACGTGGCGGCGGTTGCAATGGAACACGGCTTATTTCACGAGCCCATTGTGGGACTTGCCTTCGACGGCACCGGTTATGGCGACGACGCCGTGGCGTGGGGCGGCGAATTCTTCTCCGGATCCGTCGCTTCGGGCTTGGCGCGCCGGGCGCACATGGCGCCGCTGCCTCTGCCGGGGGGCGACGTTGCCGTGCGCGCACCGTGGCGGATAGCATTGGCGACGCTTATCGAACGCGGCGCTGATGACGAGACGATAAACGCCTGGCTGGAATCCCGCGGCGTTCAGCTTCGCGATGTGGAATTGTTCAAAACCGGGCTCGCCAGAAAGTTGGCGGTCGGCCGCTCCACCTCCGTCGGGCGTTGGTTCGATGCCGTGGCCGCGTTACTCGGTGTGCGAACGGAAGTCGAATTCGAGGCTCAGGGCGCGATCGAACTTCAGCAATTGGCCGAGGCGAACGCTTACGACGTGCAATCCGGCGACTGGCCGTATGCGATCAGCGAGGAAGAGCCGCGGGTTGTGGACTTCCCGGCGTTTGTGGATATTGCGTCGCGGCCGGCGGGTGATGCTCCGCGGCTGGCCTATGCGTTTCACGTCGCGTGCGCCGCAGCGGCCGCCGAAACCGCGAAACGGCTGGCCGACGAAACCGGCGCGAAGCACGTGCTGGTCTCCGGCGGCGTGTTTTTCAACCGGCTGCTCGATGGTCTGTTGGCCGAACGCGTCGGCGCGCACGGCCTTGCCTACACGAAACCGATTCAGCTCATGCCGGGCGACACCGCCATCGCGTTGGGGCAAGTCGGTCTTGTTCTGGCCGGTACGGAAACGTAGAGTTAATCCCCTGGAGGAAAACATGTGCCTCGCCAAGCCTATGAAAATAATCAGCATCGATGAGGCTTCCCATACCGGCAGCGTGGACGCCGGCGGCACGAATCTCAACGTCGGGCTCGATCTGGTCCCGGAAGTGAAAATCGGCGATTACGTCCTCGTTCACGCCGGTGTGGCCATTGACGTGTTGCTCGAGCAGGACGCCCGCGACATTCTGGCCGCTTACGATGAATTCGTGCATACCGGCGATGCGCTGTCCCCCGAGGATCCGCGACTCGATGAGCGCTAATCCCTATCGCGACAAGCAGACGATCCGCGACTTGACCGAAGCGTTACGCGGGGAGGCGGCCGGGCTGCCCCCAATGTCGATCATGCATGTTTGCGGTACCCACGAGCACGAAATCCGTCGGCACGCGCTGCGCCAATTGCTGCCGGAACACGTGCGCTTGGTGGCCGGCCCCGGGTGCCCCGTGTGCATCACCCCGGCGTCCGCGATTGCCACGGCGATCGAACTGGCCCGCCTGCCGGAACGCCCTATCGTGTGCGCCTACGGAGATATCGTCCGCACGCCGATTCGCACGGGGTCGCTGTTTGATGCGAGGGGCGAGGGCGCGGATGTGCGCGTGGTTTACGACTTGCGCGAACCGGTGAGGCTGGCCCGCGAAAACCCCAGCCGGCGCGTAATTTTTTTCAGCATTGGTTTCGAGACCACCGCCGCGCCCGTGGCAGTGTTGCTGCGGGGCGAATTGCCCGCGAATTTCTTCATCTATACGTGCCATCGTTGGGTGCCCGCCGCAGTGGAAGCGTTGGCGCAAAACGACGACGGCGTGATTGCCGGCTACTTGCTGCCGGGCCACGCGGCGGTCATCACAGGCCAGGTCGCCTATCAATTTTTGCCCGAGAAATATTCCCGCGCCGCCGCCGTCGCCGGTTTCGAGCCGGCGGAAATTCTCGCAGCCATGTTGTCGATTGTGCGGCAGGTCAAAAGCGGTCGCTTGACCGTCGCCAATTGCTACGCCCGCGCGGTGCGACGGGAAGGAAACCAGCGGGCGCAGGAAGTGCTCTTTGAAGTTTTCAAAATCGGAACGGCCGCGTGGCGCGGTATCGGCGAATTGCCCGGCACCGGTTTGCACTTGCGCGAGGCCTACGAACGGTACGACGCCCTGGGGGCCACCGGCGTTGCCGAAGCGACAGACGTCGAGGACGTGATGCCCGGCTGCCAATGCCATTTGATCATGGTCGGCCGACGCATGCCGGAAGACTGCGCGCTGTTCGGCGGCGAGTGCGCGCCGGACCACCCGAAGGGGCCGTGTATGGTCGGCGGCGAGGGGACGTGCCGCGCTCATTACTTGTATCCGGAGGAACCTGATGACTGACACCGTCCGCCTGGCTCATGGCTTCGGCGGCAAGTTGACCCAAGATCTTCTCGACGAATTGATTATCCCGGCGCTGACCGGTAAGCCGGGGCACGCCGTCACGCTCGATGCGGCGGTGTTGACGGACCTCACGCCGCCCGTGGTGGTGTCCACGGACAGCTTTACGATCACGCCGCGTTTTTTTCCCGGTGGGGATATCGGCAAGCTGGCCGTCGTCGGGACGATCAACGACGTTGCCATGATGGGCGCGACGCCGCGCTATCTGTCGCTTGGTTTGATCATCGAAGAAGGCCTGCCGCTGGATGAATTGCGGCGTGTCATGGAATCGATCGGGCGCGTCTGCCGCGAATGCGGCGTGCAAGTCGTGACCGGCGATACGAAGGTGATCGAAAAAGGCGCGGTGGACGGTCTGTTCATCAATACGACGGGTTTCGGCCCGCGTACCTTCGGCCCCGTCGGCCCCGAATTCATTCGCGAGGGTGACGCCATACTCATCAGCGGGACGATTGGTGACCACGGCGCGGCCATTCTCAACGTGCGGGAGAATCTCGGCTTTGCCGGTCAGCTCATCAGTGATTGCGCGCCGCTGCACGAGTTGGTCGCCCAGGCCGCGGAAATCGCCGGCGAGCACTTGCACGCTTTGCGCGATCCCACCCGGGGCGGCGTGTCGGCCACGCTCAACGAATTCGCGCAAGACACCGGTCTGCAATTCGTGCTGGAGGAAGAAAAACTACCCGTGCGGCCCGCGGTTGCGGCGTTTATCGAAACCCTGGGCCTAGACCCACTGCCGCTGGCGAACGAAGGCAAGGCCTTGCTCTTTGTGGCGCCCGAAGCCGTGGATCAGACGTTGGAAGTGCTGCGGCGGCATCCGACCGGCGCCGAAGCCGCGGTGATCGGCCGCGTGGAAGCCGCGAAGCGGCGCGGTCGTGTTGTGATGGAAACGAGTATTGGCACGCGGCGGGTCGTGGAGATGCCGCTCGAGGCCGGTTTGCCGAGGATTTGCTGAGATGCACGAAGGGGCGACCACGCAGTCCATTATCGACTCGACGCTCGCCTCGTTAGAGGAACACGATCTCGCGGGCAAAGTGATTGCCGTGTGCGTAACCATCGGCGTCACGCAAGGCATGGTGCCCGAGGCGATGCAGATGTTTTTCGAAATGCAAACCTACGACACGCCCTTGGAAGGCGCGCGTTTGGAGGTCACGCTGCAGGGGATTGTCGGGCAGTGTGAATCGTGCGCCAAAGAGTTTGAACTCGACGAGGCCTACATGATTTGTCCGGAGTGTCAGGGGCCGTTATTGATGATCAAAGGCAAGGAACTGTTGCTCACATCGATCGAGGTGGAGACATGACGACCAGCATTCCCGTGGGAAAGGATCCGCGAAATAGAAATCAACTCATCGCGGCGGGCATTCGTGACGATTTGGCGAAGCGTGGGATTTACTGCATCAATTTGATCAGTTCGCCCGGCTCCGGCAAAACCACGCTGCTGGAGTGCGCGTTGCCGACGCTCGGCGAAAACCTGCGTCTGGCGGTGATCGAAGCCGATGCGGCGACCACGAACGACGCCGACCGTCTCGAGCATATCGGCGTGCGTGTGGAACCGTTAGTGACAGGCATCACCAGTTGCCATATCGCGCAGCCGTCGGCGAAGTCGGCGTTCGATAAGCTCGATTTGGACGCGCTGGAGTTCATCGTAATTGAAAACGTCGGCAACTTGGTGTGTCCCGCCGAGGAAGACCTGGGCGAGGACGACAAGATCGCGATGCTGTCGGTGGCCGAGGGTGAGGACAAGCCGCTCAAGTACCCGTTGCTGTTTCAGGAAGCGACGCTGGCGTTGGTGAATAAGATCGACGCCGCCGACGCCTTGGGAGCCGACGTCGACCTCATGGAGCGCAACATCCGCGCGGTCAATCCGCACGTGGAAGTGATACGCATCTCCGCCCGCACGGGCCAGGGCGTGGACGAGTTCGTCAAATGGATACTCGCCCGTTGCGCCGCGAAACGGCCTTCCAAAAACCTCGCCGAATGACAGGCTGAGCGGAAGCGGTTATAATTAGCGGAATTTTTTTCGGGACGTTTGTATGCCGCGTTGTCTTAGCTGCGGGCGGGAAATCGTTGAAACAAAACACCATGGGGAAACCTACGCGATCGACGGCTATTGCCTGCATACCGGAAAAACCAAACGCGTAAGCGCGAAAAACGACAACGGGACGGCCATCGAATTCCTGCAGATGTCCGAGCCCAAAGATTATTTCCTGTGCATTAACTGCTTTGCCAAAACGGGGACGCGGGATGTATGGATGTCGACCTTCCCGGACGCCGGCGACATTACCACTCTGTGCCGCTAGCGTCACGCGGCGCCTGAGGCGCCTCTACCAACGTGCCTTCGAACACTTCGGCCCGCTGCATTGGTGGCCCGGCGATTCACCGTTCGAGGTTTGCGTCGGGGCGATCCTCACCCAGAACACTGCGTGGACCAACGTCGAAAAAGCCATCACCAACCTGAAGGCGCGACGTTTCCTGTCAGTGCGCGGCATGCACCTGGTGGACGAAGTGTTGCTTGCCAACGCGATTCGCCCTTCCGGGTATTACAACCAGAAAGCTAAAAAGCTAAAAGCGTTTTGCGAGTACGTGACGCGCCGCCACCAAGGCAGCCTGCGTGTCATGCTCTCGCAGCCGATCGATACCCTGCGCGAGGAACTGCTGTCGATCAACGGCGTGGGCCCGGAGACGGCGGATTCCATCATCCTGTATGCCGCGCAGCAGCCGGTGTTCGTTGTCGACGCCTACACGCGGCGCATCCTCTACCGCATGGGGCTCACGGCCGAAGACGCCGCCTACCACGAACTGCAGGACCTCTTCCACGCCCGACTGCCGCGCGACACCGCCTACTACAACGAGTTTCACGCCCAAATCGTGTATGTGGGCAAGGAGTTTTGCCGCAAGTCCAAGCCGCGCTGCGACCGCTGCCCCGTCCGCCTGCGCTCCCGTTAGTTTGACGCCCGCGAAACCCGCCGCTACCGTGGTTGCACAGAAGGAGAGAGCGCCATGCGCCTGGCCCTGATCCATCCGCCCGAACCCATGAAGTCGATCGCCAGCGAGGTGTGCCAACACCCGATCAACTTGGCGCAGCTTGCGGCTTACGTGCGCGATCGGCTGGCTGTCGAGGTGGAGATATGGGACTACGGCGTCCTACCGTATTCGCCGGAGCATCTGCGGGAAAACGTCACGCGCTTTCAGCCGCAGATCGTCGGCTTTTCAGCGATGACCCCGCTGGTGCGCACGGCGGCGCAACTGGCGGCCGTCGTCAAGGAGTGTGACCGCAACATCGTCACCATCGTTGGCGGACCGCATGTCTCGGCGCTGCCCGAACGAACCTTGGCCGAATTTGAGAGCTTCGATTTGGGCGTTATCGGCGAGGGCGAACTGACGCTGGCGGAGTTGTGCGCCGATGTACAACGCGGCCGGCGCGAGTGGGCCGGCGTCGCGGGCACGGTCTATCGCGATGACGGCGACATCCGGGTTGCGCCGTCGCGCCCCCTGATCGCCAACCTCGACGATCTCTCCTACCCGGCGCGCGACTTGCTGGATTTCTCGCTGTACCAAGGCAGTTCGAGCCCGGGGCTGTCGAGCAAAATTCGCAACATCACCGAACTGTTTACCAGCCGAGGTTGCCCCGTCCGCTGCTTTTTTTGCGCCAGCCACGTGACACACCGCGGCCGCGTGCGTTTCCGCAGTGCCCGCCACGTTCTGGGCGAGGTGCGCGAGTGCGTCGAGCGTTTCGGCATCGAGCACTTCACGATCGACGACGATACCTTCACGTTCGGTCGGCAGCGGCTGCTGGAAATCGTACGCGGCCTGCGCGAGATGAACGTGTCCTGGGATTGCGACAGCCGTGTGACGAACGTCGACGCGGCCCTACTGCGCGAGATGGCAGCGTCGGGATGCGTGAAGATCGCCTTCGGCGTCGAAAGCGGTAGCCCGCGCATGCTCGAGGCCGTGCGCAAGAAGATCACGTTGCCGCAGGTCGAGGCGGCGTTCGACGGGGCAAAACGGGCGGGCATTCTCACCGCGGCCTTCATCATGATCGGCGCTCACCCGAGCGAGACGGCCGCCGAGGTCGAGCAGACCTTCCGCCTCATGCTTCGCATCCGTCCCGATTTCGTCATGGTCTATCTTGCCGTACCTTTCCCCGGCACCGACCTGTACGAAGCGATGCGCCGCGAGGGAATGCTGCTTTCGGAAGATTGGGACGAATTCGACATCGTGCGCGGCGAACCCGTATGGCGCACGGAGCACTTTTCCCCCGCGCAGTTGATCGCCCTGCAGCGGTCCATGTACCGCCGCATCTATTTGCGGCCCGGATTCGTGCTTCGCAAGCTGGCGATGATCAAAAGCGGTGACGACCTTCGTTACTTCGCCGATGCCTTCGTTAAATTCATCAAGTACATCTTTGGAAAACGCCGCGAAGTCGGAGTGGGCGGCAAGGGCGCGTTAGACGGAGCGGCGGCGCAGCCTCGACTCGACGCGGGCGATTCGCGCGTGGCGACTCAAACGAAAAAGGCGTAGGCAAGAGGGCGGTTAGAGGCAGCCGCAACCGCCGTCGCTGGCCACGAGGGTGTGTCCGGCGTCGATATCGCTATCGGGTGTGTTTTCAGGCTCGGGGCTATCTTCGGTGTCGTCGTCCTCGGCGGTGTCGTCGTCCTCGGCGGTGTCGTCGTCCGCGGCGGTATCATCATCGGCGACCGTGTCGTCATCCGGCGCCGTGTCGTCGTCTAAGGTCATATCGTCGTCGGCTTGCTGCGCATGGGCCAGCCATGCGGTGAAGCCCAGCGTTATAATAACCAACCAGACGGCGAACCAACGCGAGTACTTCATGAACCCTCCCTTGTGAGACCAGGTATGCCGGAATGCCTGCCGAATGTCAATTTTCCTTTCGCGGAAACTTGTTAACCTCGGCCCGCCGTGCTAGAAATAACAAAACACCAAAGGCGGGCGAATCATGGCTGGTAAACCGGAAGACCAAGCGGCCCTCGAAACCCAGCTCGAAGAACTTCGGCGCGAAAATTACAAGTTGGACCAGGAACTGTTCAACCTGACCAGTTTGCTGCAGGCCAACAAGGCGTTCGACAACGTGCTGGAAGCTCGTGAGGTGTATGTCATCTATACAAGCATCGTGCACGAACGCTTCGGCCTGAAGTCGTACGCGCTGTTTGTCATGAGCGAGGACCGCACGGCATTTAATATGGAGCGCGGCTTTGGCTTACCGGATTCGCTGCCCGTGGACTTCTCATTTCCGTGGCACGAGGGCTTGTTGTGGCAGGCGATTTTGCAGGGGCAACCCTTTTCCGTCGTCGACAACCGCGGAAAGCCGCGATTTCGCGTTCCCTTCGAGCAGCACCGGCTCAATGAGCTGGACGCGAAATATTTCCTGCCTCTGGTCCACGGCGGCGAGGTCGTCGGCTTCTTGGCCGTCGGTAAAAAAGAAGACGGGACCACTCTCAGCGATAACGACATCGAGTTCCTTGCGACGTTGTCGTCCCACGCCGCGGTGAGCATGAAAACGACGATGCTCTACGAAAAGAATCAGCAGGACAAAACGGAACTGGACAAAATGGTGAAAAACTTGTCGATGCTCTACGACATCGGCGCCGCCATGATCCACATCAGTGACCTGAAAAAACTGCTGAAGTTCATTCTCGGCGAGGCGATCAACACCACGGCATCGCAAAAAGGTTCGCTGATGCTCTACGACACCGCCACGCAACGCCTCATGGTGCGCGTCGTCAAAGGCCTGCCCGACAAACGCGACGAAGAAGCCATCAACAACGGCGAACGCGAATGCACGAGCTTCGCGGTTGGCGAGGGCATCGCCGGGCGGGTCTTCGAGACAAAGAAGGCGATCATCGTCAATTCCGCCGACAAGGACGACCGCTACGAGTCACACGAACAATCGAATGTGGTATCGATTCTTTGCCTACCGCTCGTAGCCGCCGACGAACCGATCGGCGTGATCAACATCACAAACAAAAAGGACGGCAAGCCCTTTACTCCCGAAGACCTCGAACTGCTCACCGCTATGGCCAACCAGGCCGCGGTAGCGATCAACAACGCCACGCTCTACGAAATGGCGATTACCGACGAACTTACGAAGATCTACATCCGCCGCTTTTTCAATATCCGGCTGGCGGCGGAACTCAAGCGGGCCGAGCGCTACGGCAAGCGGGTTTCGGTGGCGATTTGCGACCTCGACAAATTCAAGTCGGTCAACGATACCTACGGCCATGACGTGGGCGACAGCACGCTGATCAAAATCGCGGATGTCCTGCGCACGCGGGTGCGGGAAGTCGACACGCCGGCGCGATTCGGCGGCGAGGAATTTTCAGTCGTGTTTCCGGAAACAGGCGTGGAAGGCGCGAGCGCGGTCGCCGAGCGCGTTCGGGAAGCCGTCGCCGAGGCCGAAGTGCCGGGCCTGCCCAGAAAAGTGACGATCAGCATCGGCATTGCCAGTTTTCCGGATCATGCTTCCGACAGTGCCGGTTTGATTCGCGCCGCCGACATCGCGTTGTACAAAGCCAAGCACGGCGGCCGCAATCGCGTATGCATCTATGAACCGTCGGACGCCGACGAGCGCGAAGCAAGGACGGAGAACGAGGGTGAGACCGACTAAGGCATGGGCGTCAGAGCGAATACGCCAAGTGCGGAGGCGGCGATAATCCGATGGCGCCGCGCATCGTAGGTCACGTTCCGCAAACGGCGCCCGACGTGACGGCGTGATTCTCCAGCGAGCGTAACCGCGTCGACCTCCCGCAGGTCTCCTGTGAAAAAATTCCCCACCACAAGGCGACCGTCTTTTGTAAGTGCCGAGAAGCGAATGCCCGGCTCCAGCCGTCGCTCTGCGGTCCGCCGGGACGTGCGAAGGTCGAAGCGAACGAGGCGGCCGGTGTAAAAACCGTGTACCCAAAGAATCTCGTGAGCAGGATCGTAGGTTAGCTGAATGAGAAAATCGCGCACGCGGTCTTGCCCGAGCAGGCGGCGGTCGCTCAGCCGGTAGGTATACAGGCTGCCGCCCCACGACGCGATGACCAGGCGGTCGCGGTCGGGGTCGATGATCCAGTCCGTCACGAAGTGGGGGAACTCCCAAGATTCAGGTTGGTCTTGATCGGGGTACACGACGAGCAGCCGTTTCGCGTTGTCGGCGGAGGCATAGACGGTGCCGTCCGGCGCGGTCCACAACTTCGAGATGCGGTCGATGTCGTGAGTGACGACGACTCCTTCCGAAGTGAGATCGTCGTGGCGCAGCCGCAGGATCGAACCGGAGTTCCACAAGCCGACGTTGATGCGGTTTCGCGGGCAATCGACGGCGATAAAATCGCTGACCGGGCCGCAATGCGCGATCGCTGCGTTCTCGCCTTCGACGCGAACCAGGCCGGCGTCGCCGTGACGCGTGCCGAGCAAAAGATCGCCATGGCAATCGGGGACTCCGAAGCGGGTTTTGTCGCCGAGCAGCGGGCGCAAAGGAGAGGCCTTCTGACGGTAGTCAAAAATCGCCGTGACACCGGGCTGGGCGAGGATTTTCTCGGTCGATCCCGATGGTCGCCCCTGGTAGAAGGGCACCAACACCGACCCCAGCATTGCCACCCATAGTGCGAGCAGCCAACGCAAACCGCGCGGGTAGTACGTCGCGTTCGTTCGTGTCGCCGCGGCCAGGCCGAGCATGACCAGCGGCAAGCCGAGAAGCAGCCAATGAAAGCGCGGCAATCCGGCGGCGAACGCCGCGAAAAGTGGTAGTACAGCGACCGGCCAATCGCGTAGCGTCTTGCGTTGCTCGATCACGTACGCCGCGGTGGCCAAGGCGAGCAGGACAATCGTCAACGGAAGGGAAACCAGCAGGGCCGGGTAGAACATCGTCAACCACGCGGCAACCGCCATGAGCCAAAGTAAGACGCTGAGAAATCGCGATACGGGTTTCGTTTTGGGCCAATGGCGCAGCGCGAAACGAAGGGCGAGGAGAGTTAGCGCGGCGAGTAGCCAGAGCAGGGAGAAAAGCGCAACGTCGAGGACCAGGCCGTACCACGCGCCGAGCACGACGCCGCCGGCGACCGGCAAACCCAGCAGCGAACGCATCCACCAGGTTGGCCGCGCCTCGCTCATTGCCGCGCCACGAAGGAAAGATCGCCGGGCAGGGCGTGCGCAACGAGGCGAGTCGCCGGGCCCGTGGCGACCACGATATCGTCGGCCGTATTCCACCGGCGGTCTTGTCCACTACTACGCAGCCGGAATTCGTGAACGCCGATTTTTGCGTACTCGTATTTGCAGCCCCATTCGTCGTGGCGCGGCACCCGTGGATAATGCACGACGCGTTTCCCCGCCTCGTTTGGCATCGACAACGGCTGCCAGACGCCGGCGGTTGCGAACACTCCGCGAAGCTCTTCCCAGGCGATGCTCTCCGGGAGCGGGAGGCCGGTTGTCTCCATCTTTTGCAGATCGTCGGCCACGGTCAGCAGGACGTTGCGCGCCACCGTGCGCTTGACTTGGCTTACCCAAACCGCGCGCAACTGCGCCAAATGCCCCAGCATCAGCATCGTGATGATGATGCCGGTGATCGTGAGAATTTTCGGCGGGCCGATCTCGCGCCGCCAGGCGAAAATCCAAATGCACAAGGCGAGCAAGACGAGTTGTGCCAGAAGGGTATGCTCGTCGTAATCCGTGTCGACGGCCAGGTAAAGCACCCACACGGCGAGCGCTGCGAGGGTCAGCAGGGCTCCGACCGGGCGGAAAGCGCGGGTCATTTTTTGTCGCGCTTGAACAGGCGGGCCAAGAATGACGGCTCCTGATCTTTCTTCGCCTTTTTTGCCATTTTGTGCAAAAAGGTGTCACCCTTCTCGATGCAGCAATTTTTGTATTTCTTGCCGCTGCCGCAGGGGCAGGGATCGTTGCGGCCTACTTGCATGGTCGCACGCGGTGAAGTCACGACACTTTTTCGAAAGGCCATCTTGGGGCTGATGCGAGTCGTGCGGTAACGCATGTACGATATCCTCCATTCGCGAAAAAAAGCCCCCGGGGACATGTCCGGGGCGCGAACCAACCTCAATACTTAGCGGTTTTCTCCTCGTTGTCGAGATGCTCTTTGACGAAATCGATCAGTGTCCCGAGGTAGTTGGGCACCCGCGGACACGTGATGTCGCTGTTTTTCAAAAACGCGGTCGTGTTCCGGCAGTCATAAACCACGTAATGATTGGCATAGTCCAGCGTCTCTTCCGGGATGCGCATGAAATCGGCGAGACCCGGCATGACCGACAACATACGCGCCACTGTCAGCGGCAGAGCGCCGAACGTGCGGCCGATGCCGAAGTGGGCGTAGAGTTCGTCGATAAACTCGCGGCCGGTCAAGGGGTCCGGATCACAGAGCGCAAACGTTTTGCCGATCGCCGCGTCTTGCGCGGCAATGTGAACGGCGGCGCGCGCTATGTAATCGACAGGCACGACGTGAAAATACGTTGCGCCCTTGCCGATGCTCGGTAGCCGGAAGTTCTGCAGGGGTTTGAGGTATCCGTCGCGTTGCGCCGCGGCCAGGAAGCGAATCATAAAATACGCGCCGTCGAATTTGTCCGTGACGCCGCTGCGACTGTCACCCATTACGATGCCGGGCCGCATGACGATCGTGGGCACGTTGCCCGCCCGTCGCCGCACCAATACTTCGGCTTCGAATTTCGAGGACTCGTAGTTGTTCTTGAACCCTTGGCCGTATTCGAGTTCGTCCTCCAAGACCAACCCGGTGCGAAGCCCAGAGACGCAGAAACTGGAGAAATACACCAGCTTTTGCAGGCCCTTGATGCCCTTGCACAAATCAAGCACGCGCGTCGTGCCCTGAACAGTCACGTCCCAAGCGGTCTTGGCGCTGACCTTGATGTCGTACGCTGCGGCCAAGTGCCACACTTCGGTGACTTCCTTTTTCAACGTGGCGACCATCTTCTTGGTCAGGCCCAGGTCATCGTGGGTCAAATCGCCGACGAAGAACTCGACGTCGCTCTTCGCACCGAGAATGTCCGCCGCTTTCCGTTTGGCGGCCTCCAGGAATTTGTCCTGCACAAGAAAATAGAACTTCGTTTTCGGAGCCTGGGCGAGGATTTCCTTTGCGACCCATGTGCCGAGAAAACCGGGGAAGCCGGTGAAGAAGATCGTGCGCGCCGTCGATTTCTTTTTCGCCGGAGCTTTCTTCTTGGTCGGGGCTTTCTTTTTTGCTGGGACCTTCACGGCCACGGCTTTCTTTTTGGCCGGGACCTTCTTCTTGGCCGGAGCTTTTTTCTCTTTGGTCTTGGTGGTTTTCGCCTTGGCGGCGGTCGGCGCTTTCCGGGCTGTTTTCTTGCTCTTTTCGGCCATGGCCTACCTCATGTGAATAACGGTTCCGACGGACTTCCGAATGCGGAAGCAAGCAGGCAAAGGTTGCCCAAGAATCGCCTCACTGTCAACCGGACGGCCTTTTTGGCTGTTGCTTTTCGACCCAAAAACATGGAGGTCTATTGCTTTACAAGGAGCGCGGTTATATTGATAGAGTTTCCAACGGAGAAAAATAAGAGGCGTACGGCAAGTTATCTTGACGGGGTAATTTCCGGCTTGTGCCGGGAATATGCGTGATTCCGATCACACGGTATGAGAGGAGGTAGCGTTGAAACACGAAATCAAGCACGGTCCCTCTTTCGCCAGTCTCCACGTGGAGCTGGATAAAGGAGACGAGGTGCGCACGGAGGCCGGCTCCATGGTGGCGATGTCCTCGAACATGGACATCCAAACCAAGGTGTACGGCAGTTTTCTCAAAGCCTTGATTCGTAAGTTACTGGGCGGCGAGAGCATCTTCCAGAACACCTATTCGCCCAAGGGCGAAGGCGGCTCCCTCGTGTTGTCGCCTTCGGTGCCGGGGCAAATAGTCCACTACCCGCTGTCGGGTTCTTCGGTCGTATTGCAGGCGTCGGCCTTCCTGGCCAGTTCGCCGCAAATCGCTTTGAAGACGAAATACGGCGGGCTCAAATCCATGATGTCCGGCGAGGGCTTGTTCCTGCTGGAGGCCAAGGGCACCGGCGACTTGTGGTTCAACGCCTACGGCAACATCGTGGAAATCGAGGTTGACGGGGAATACGTGGTCGACACCGGGCACATCGTCGCCTTTGAACCGGGCCTGAATTTCAAGGTCAAGAAAATCGGCGGCCTGAAGTCGACGCTGCTGTCGGGCGAGGGCTTCGTGGCGCGGTTTAACGGCAAAGGCAAACTGTGGATCCAAAGCCGGACGGTCGGCTCGCTCGTGAGCTGGCTTGAAGGCTTGTTACCGCACTAAGGAGGGGATGCCATGAGAATTGAGATTCAGCACCGGCCATCCTATGCGGTGGCCGACGTGCACCTCGGCGACGGGGAAGCAGTCATTTCCGAAGGCGGAGCGATGGTCTGCATGAGCACCAACGTATCCGTCGAAACCAGCACTTTTTCCCGGGGCGGCGGGGGCGGCTTGCTCAAAGCGGCCAAACGTCTGCTCGCGGGTGAAAATTTCTTCTTGAACAAATTCACGGCATCAGGAGACGGCCACGTTTCCTTGGCGCCAACGCTCATCGGCGACATCGAGCACATTCAGCTTGACGGCGGCAAAGCCGTTATCGTGCAGGGCTCGAGTTTCCTCGCCGGCAGCACGGGCCTCGATTTGGACACCCAGTTCGCCGGTTTCAAGGGCTTGTTCTCCGGCGAGAACATCTTTTGGATCAAGGTTACCGGCACGGGCGACTTGCTCGTCAACAGTTTCGGCGGTGTCTTCTCCGTGGATGTGGACGGCGAATACGTGGTTGATACCGGCCACATCGTCGCCTACGAGGAGAGCCTCGAATTCAAGCCGCAGAAAGTCGGCGGTTGGAAAGCGACGTTGCTTTCCGGCGAGGGCCTGGTCTGCAAATTCACCGGCAAGGGCAAACTGTGGATGCAAACCCACAACGCCCCGGGCTTCGGCCAGTTTCTCGGCGCGAAGCTGCCACCGCGCGAACGGTAGGAGGACGCCATGGACTACGAACTGACGGGAAAACCTGATTACGCGTTGGTGGAATTGTCACTCGAGGCCGGCGAAAGCGTCGTCGCCGAACCCGGCGCGATGGTGGCGATGAGCGCCAACGTGCAAATCAAAACAGAGATGAAGGGCGGCCTGCTCGGCGGACTGAAACGCAAATTGGCCGGCGAAAACTTCATGACCAACACCTTCACCGCCGAAGGCGCCCCGGGCACGATCAAACTTGCGCCCTCGACACCCGGCGATGTGGAGGCGATCGAACTCAGCGGCGGCACCTACTTCCTGCAAGCCGGTGCGTACATCGCGCACGTGGGTGACATCGAAATCGACGCGAAGTTCGGCGGAGCCAAGAGCTTCTTCTCCGGCGAGGGATTCATTCTGCTCAAAATAAGCGGAACCGGAACGCTCTTTATCTCCAGTTACGGCGGCTTGAAAAAAGTGCACGTGGATGGCGAATACATCGTCGACACCACGCACATCGTCGCCTTCCCCGACACCATCGACTACAAGGTCGAGGCGGTCGGCGGCCTCAAAGCGACCTTCCTCTCGGGCGAGGGGTTGGTGTGTCGCTATCGGGGTCAGGGAGACATTTTCATCCAGACGCGCAGCGGCCCGGCGTTCGCCGGTTGGGTGAATCCCTTCCGGGCGGTCAAAAAGAAAAATTAGGTTAGAGACAGCAAGGGAGGTCGGGTGAAAATCCGGCCTCTCTTGTTTTGTGACGCGAATTACTCGCTTTCGAAACCGTTATCCGCAATCACCTGCGCATACCAACGCGCGCTTTCCTTGATCGTGCGCGCCTGCGTCTCGTAGTCGACGTGAATCAAACCGAAACGGACGGAGTAGCCGTACGCCCACTCAAAGTTGTCGAGCAGCGACCAGGCGAAGTACCCCTTCACCGGCACGCCGTCGGTGATGGCGCGGTGGAGCGTGGCGAGGTATTGCGCGAAATACGCCTGCCGTTTCGGATCGCGCACGCGCCCGTCGGCGTCGAGTACGTCGTTGTACGCCGCGCCGTTTTCCGTGATGTAAAACGGGCCGAGCTTGTAGTTCGCATGCACCCGCGCCAGCGCGTCGTAGAATGCTTCCGGAACGACTTCCCAACCGAAATCGGTGTAGGGGCGATCCGGTAGCCGTTCCACTTCGCCGTCTCGGCCGACGACCACCCGCGAGTAATGGTTGACGCCAAGGAAATCCAGCGGCTGGCCGATCAACTCCAAATCACCGTCCAGAACCTTCGGACGGCTGTCGCCCAGCGCCTCCCAGGCCTTGGCGGGGTAGCGCTTCAACCCCAGCGGTTCCAAGAACCAAGCCCACCGCTTCTCCCACAACAGCTCCGCCGCTTCGATATCGGCCGGGTCGTCGGTCGCCGGGTACACGGGCCAGATATCCGGCGCAATGCCGATCTGGAATCGCTCGCCGCCAATCGCCCGCAGAGCTTGCGTCGCCAGGCCGTGCGAAAGAAGCACGTTGTGGGCCACCTGGTACGCTTTCTTCTCATCGACGATGCCCGGCGGCATCGTGCCTTCGAGATAAGCTTCCATCGTCGCGCCCGGTTCGTTGTGGGTGATCCAGTGCGTGACGCGGTCGCCGAGACGTTCGGCGCAAAGCTCGGCGTAATCGGCGAACAGCGAGACGATCTCCCGGCTCTCCCAGCCGCCGATCTCAGCCTGCAGCGGCTGCGGCAGATCCCAGTGATACAACGTCACAAAAGGCGTGATGCCCGCGTCGAGAAGCGCGTCGACCAAGCGGTCGTAGAAATCCAATCCCGCCTCGTTGACCGGGCCGCACCCGTAAGGCTGCACGCGCGGCCACGCGATGGAAAAGCGGTAGGCCCGCAAACCCAGTTTGCGCATCAGGCCGACGTCTTCGGCATAGCGATGGTAATGGTCGCAGGCCACTTGGGCGGTGTCTCCGTTGCGGATACGGCCCGCTTCGGTTTCGAACACGTCCCATGTGCTGGGTCCTTTGCCGTCGGCGTCGTGCCCGCCCTCGATTTGGTGCGCCGAGGTGGCCGCGCCCCAGAGGAACCCTTCCGGAAAACGTAGCGTGCTCATGCTTGCTCCTCTTCGGGCGACGCGGGGCTGCTGTTCAACCACCGGTCGAAGGCTTCGTTCACGGTTTTGTTGAGTAACAAATGGCGCGCCCTCCAGAGGGGTGAATGCACATCCATCGCCGCGCCTTGTTCGATGAATTCCACGGCGAGTTCGCCCGCTATCTCGGTCAACGCGTGCAGAAGTTTTTTGCCGCGGCGGGCCGAGGCGGCGTGCGGGCGCCCGTAGTACGTGCTCTTTTTGAAATGAGCGATGGAGCGAGCCATCGATGCCGCGGTGTCGGCGCCGTTGCGAACGCGATCCCAAAGCGACGTTGCGCCACGATCAAACAGGAAGGAATCGCTGTCCTGCCCGCCCTCCAGAGGTTTACCGACCGACGCCGGTAGATCCTCCCAGCCGTCGCCCACCAATTCCGGCCACAGATGCAGTGCCAGAGATGTCTCGACGAATCCCGCGTGATGGTCTTCCCGCATTTGATCGAGTGTCAGGTCGAACCCGGCATCGTTCTCGACGGCTTCAAAAAACAAGCGGCCCTCTTTCATCCGCCCCAGCGCGGCGGAGAACAGGCTCATCGCCGCACTCGGGCCGGGCAGTGCCGAGAGACGATGCGCCGCCACTTCCAGCGCCAAGAAATGACGCGGCCCACCGTGGAACGAAGAAAACCCGAGGCGTGCGAACCCGGCGCGGGCGAAGGGCAACATGGTGTGATAGGCCACGTCGCGCACCATGTGCGGCGGAAATGTCACCGTGCCCAAACGCGGAACGGCGTCGGCGGCGACCATGGTCGGCGGTAGGAATAAGAGGTTCCAGTCGGCATGTTGCGCGATGATTTTATCGGCCGTCATTTTTCCCAGCACCTCGGCCGTGAAGATATCTTCCCCGAGCGGCAGGTGGGGGCCGTGTACCTCGATGGGGCTGAAGGAGGCCAGGACGAAGCAGCGGCTTGGGTCCATTCGATTGAGTTCGCTATATGTCAAATCGGCGATGTTCAAGATCGGCATGGAAGGGCCTCCCTGGGTGAAGCGCGATTATGCCCCATGCGCCCGCGAGTGCCAACGCGCCCTTGGCCCGCGCGGCAAAACGACTATCATGCGCGCATGGTGGATGTGGATGTCATTGTTGTCGGCGGCGGCGTCATCGGACTGGCGTGCGGGCTGGAGGCGGCGCGGCGAGGGAAGTCGGTCGTCGTACTTGAGCGGCGCGCCCGCTTCGGCGAAGAAACCAGCACCCACAACAGCGGCGTGGCGCACGCGGGCATCTATTATCCGGAAGGTTCGCTCAAAGCGCGCCTGTGCGTGGCGGGACACCGCCTGCTGCGCGAGACGTTATCACGCTGGAAGGTGCCGGCCCGTTTCAGCGGCAAACTGATCGTCGCCGGCGACGAAAACGAAGTGCCGACGCTCGAAGGCTTGCTGGCTACCGGCCGGGCCAACGGTGTGTCCGGCCTGGAAATCGTTGATCGGGAATTCATCCGCTCGCGGGAACCGAACGTCCGCGGCATCGCCGCGCTGTGGTCGCCTCATACCGGCGTGTTCGATGTCGGCGAGTTCGTGCGCCAGTTGGCGGCGCGCACCGCGTCAGGGGGCGCGGACCTCGTGCCACAAGCCGAAGTGACAGCGGTGGATGTCGGCGCACTCGGAATCACCGTGCACACCACACGGCACGGGTCCATCCGCGGGCGACGTTTGGTCAATGCCGCCGGTTTGTATGCCGACCACGTTGCCCGGCTGTGCGGTGAGACGGGGCATACGATCTATCCTTGCCGCGGCGAATACGCGGTCGTCGTGCCGCGACGGGCCGGGTTGATCCGCCACTTGGTGTATCCGGTGCCGCGTCGCCTGAGTCTCGGCGTTCACCTGACGCGCACAGTGGACGGCGAACTGTGGGTGGGGCCGAACGCCCGTTACATCCGGGAGAAGGACGATTACGAATCCGACCGCCAGCCGCCGGCGGAGTTTCTTGAATCCGCCCGGCGACTTTGTCCTGCGTTGACGCTTGATGACTTGCGCATGGGGCAGGCCGGCATCCGGCCCAAGCGCTACGGGCCGGGCGAGGCGTCGGTCGATTACTGGATTGCGCCGCAGGCCGGCGAGCCGCGCATCATTCACTTGATCGGGTTGGAATCGCCCGGTTTGACGGCCGCCTTGGCCGTCGCGCAGCACGTGACTGACCTCACCGAGGCATAGAAAAAGGCGCGTCGAAACGCGCCTTCATACGGTTAGTCAGTCAAGCGAACTCAGCAGCCGCAACCGCCCTCGTCATCGTCGTCATTGTCGTCATCGTCATCGTCGTCGTCGGCAGCGTCATCATCGTCGTCATCGTCGCCGCTGTCGTCGTCGGCGGAGGTGTCGTCGTTGTCGTCATCGTCATCGTCGTCGGTGGGCTGTGGATCCTCCGGCGCGGCGGCGTTGGAAATCGGCGACACCCAACCGACTTCGTCGTAGGAGCGAATCGCGACGCTCTGCAGATCGTCGACCTGCACGGTCAGCCGCACTTCCTGACCCCCACTGACCGGCGTCGGAGGATCGAGGGTCGCGGCCAGGCCGAAGATGTCCGGATCGCGCAGATCGACGCCTGCGTCGGTGGCGTAGCGAATGTCGTAATAGGCGGCGGTGCCGCAATCGTGATCGTCGCCCGGCGCGGTGAAGACGATTTCGTACACGCCCGGCTCGTCGGTGCGGTAAACGTGCAGGTCGCGCACCAGGCGCGGCGGCGTGGCGTCGGTGTCGTAAAATCCGGAACTATGCGGATCATGCCGGAAACGAGGCCAATCCATCACCGAGCGGTCGCCGACGCAGGACTTGCCGCGCGCGCCCCACGCAAAGAAGTTGCCTTCCTGCGTGACCGCCGCGATTTCCAGGTACCGGTCGCCGTCGATGTCGTCCACCGCCGGGCTGCTCGTCATCCAGTTTTGCGTGAACTTCGGCCACCCGTCCGGTTCCTCCAAATCGATATTGGAGGCGTGCATGATGTAACCGCCGGAACCGGCGATCACCTCGTTGCTGCCGTCGTAGTCGATATCACCGATGATCGGATTGACGAAGAAATTGATGTCCTCGAAGTTTTTACGCCAAGCCGCTTTGGGTAAGTCGTCCAGATTCCAGCCCACGATGTTGAAGGCCGCGGCGCGGAAACCGTTTTCGGTGCCCTGTATGAATCCCGCCGTCGGGAAGAAATACCACATGGAGTCGTCGTTGCCGAAATGGCCGAAACTACCGTTGGCCGTGACGCCGACGTTGAGCCGCGAACCCAAATGCTTGATCCGCGTGTGTGCGCCGTCCCAGGTAATGAGCTGTGGCAGCCAGAAAAAGCTGCCGACGCTGATGATCAACTCACCATTGTGAATCACGCCGGCCGGGCTGGAGGTCATGCCGATCGTCAATGGCGGAATCGGCAGTTCGTCCCCCAGTGGCATCAGTACGACCGCGGGCCACCCGGGTAGGAAGGGGCCGTCTTCGTTTTCCAGGCCGTTCCAGTACACGGCGTACACGCGGCCCGTGAAACCACCGCTGCCGCGGCACGCTTCGGAGGTCGGCACCACGATCGCCGGATGGTTGGCGATATCGGGGTTGCTGTGGTCGGGGTCGAGAATCGCGGCCATCGGTGAGCCGAGAACCTGCGCGGGCATGTTCGTGTCGCAAATCATCGCCGGCGGAACCAGCCCCGCTTCAGCACTGGAATCCAGCGGCACGGGAAAGCCCGGCACGATGTCGGCTTCGCCGTCCAAATCTCCGTCCACGGTTTTCCACGCGTACAGGTGCTGATCGTAGGATGCGGCGACGATTTCCAACACGCCGTCACCGTCCAGGTCCACCAATGTGGGGGAGGCGAGAAATGCGTTGCCGTGGGCGAAGCTCAAGCCGCTACTATTGTCCGGCTCCATTGCCGAGACCGGGAAGCCCTCCACAAAAGGACCGCCGGGATGATCGTTGCCGTCGGCGTGAATCAGGTACACAAAACCGTGGTTCGTGGCAATGGCGATGTAGGGTATGCCGTCGCCGTACACCTGGCCGATGGCGACCGAGGCGATCACCGCGTCTTCGTAGAGGCGCTCGGGGTTGGGCGGCAAGTCCACAGGGAAGCCGGAGGCCTGCTCCAGGCCACCTGTTTCCGGATTATGTTTCCACATTTCAACAGCGGGCGTTGAGTCGCCGAAGATCACTTCCAACGCGCCGTCGACGTCGCCGTCCATGTCGTAGAGCACCGGGCTGGACACGCCCGACGCGCCGATGAACTTCGGGAAGCCGGGCAGCAAGCCCGTGTTCGGGTCGTCGTCGATATGCCACGCCAGCGCCTTGCGGATCTCACCCAGCACCGGTTCGTCTCCCTCCGGCGTCCAGGTGGCGCGCAGCTTCAGCGTCACCGTAAAGTCGTTCGGCGCTTCGGGTCGACGCCGCAGCCATGCTTCGTCCACGTAATCGAAAAGGTCGATAGTGGCCAGCTTGCCGGCGAAAGCCGCCTGACCGCTGCCCGTGGCCACAGAGATAAACTCGTCGGCATTGGGTTCCACGCCGAAACCGATCTGCAATTCCCAGTTGTAGGGGCGGCCGCGCGCGTAGATCTCGCCGTCCACGTCGAAGGTCGATTGTTCATCGGCCCAGATCGTCGTCCACCAGCGCGGCGCGGTGATCCGCACGTCGGGCGGGATGCGTTCGGGCACGTTGAACAGGGGGTCGCCGAGCCGGTCGATCGCCAGTTTGGCGTTGACGCGGCCGTAGGCGAAATTCTCTTCCCAGCCTTCTTTGCAACCACGCAGATTGATCGCGACGCACGAATCCTTGATGTCCTCCGCGGTCATGTTGAGAAGCTGACGAATCTCCCCGGGGGTCAAATCCATGCCCAGATGGCGGGCGTAGGAAATCAACAGACCCGCGATGCCGGCGATGTTCGACGTCGCCTCGGAACTGCACGCGCCGGTCACGCCCGTGGCGTCGATGCGCGCGCCGTAATTCGTGCAGTAGCTTTCCACGAATGCGAGTTTGGAAAGGTCCAGGGGGCCGTATTCGACCGGCGGCAGCGGCATGAGCCCTTTGACGGAATACACGTCCTCGCCCGCGGCGGGGTAGATGTGGTGGAAGCCCAGTTCGTCGCCGGAAGCCGCGACCACGAAGACGCCGCGTTCAAACGCGTCGACGAAAGCCATTTCCGACTCGTAGTTGTAGTTCGCCACGCCCATCGCCACGATGATGACGTCCGCGCCCATGTCCACGGCGTATTGCATGCCCGCGGTCATGAGGTTGAATTCGGTCACGATCGCTTCCCCGACCCGCACCGAAAGCACCGAGCAATCGGGGCAGAAGCCGGGCTTGTTGCCCACGCCGTTGTCGGCTTGCGCCACCGCGTCTTCCGACCGCAGGCGTGCGTGCGTACCTTCGGGGAACTGCCCCACGCCGATAGCCTGGTTCACATTGCGGAAAAAGTCCCAACCGCTGATGTCATCCACGTGGCCGTTGCCGTCGTTGTCGATCTCGTCGGAGAGCAATTGAATCAAGTCGTCCGGGTCGAGCAATCCACTGGCGTTGATGTCATACACGCCGGCGTGGTTTGCGTAGTCGTCGGCGGCAAAACGGCCGTCGCCGTTGCAGTCCCAATCGGGGCAGGGCGTGCCGTCGTCTTCGGGTTGGGGCAACTCGCCCCGGTTCAGGAATAGGCGATGCGCCAACTCGGCGTTGCTGTAGCGGTCGATGCCCACGTCGATCACGGCGATGAGCACGTCCGGAGTGCCGGTCCATATCTTCCACGCTTCGGTGGCCGACATGCCGGGTACGTAGTTCATCTCCGCTGAGGTGGGCGACTCGGGATCCAGCGGATTGAAGCCGAGCAGCACGTTGGCGTTGACGTACAATTCAATGGGAAACGACGGTGGGAACGATACCTGCTCGGGGCGCTCGAAGTCGTTGGGAAGATTGGCCACGAAAACGCCCAGGTGCGGCAATTCACCGGAGAATCCGGCGCCGCCTAAATCTTCCAGGTCGGTCGACAGCGACACCTGGAGCCGGCGGGCGAACGGGAAAAAGCCGGTCGTGGGTGTGAACACCAGCGTGTCGTCGGCGACGGTCGTGGATTCCAGGGAGGTCGTCCCGGCGATTGTGCCGCCTTCTTTCAGATCGTCGATGACCACGGCGTCGGCGCCCACGGACGCGGGGTCGAGGGATTGGTCGAAGACCAGCACCAGCGGTTCGTCGGTGAATACCTCGTACCGGTCGTATCGGGGTTGCATGGAGACCAGGTCGAACCCCCACGCGGTACCGAGAAAGGAGAGGGAAATCAACACGCCGGCGAGAAAAACTATCGATTTCTTCATATCCAACCTCAACGAGTAAAAGACCTTCCCAAAGCCGCGGTTAGATTAAGGTGTTTGGGTATCGGGCGCAAGACGATTTTTGAAAGCATATTCAAACGGAGAGCGGGGAAGGGAAGCGCTGGCGATCCAGACTAATCGATGATCATTAACCAGTCGCGCAAAAGGAAAAGCACCCGGCCGATCAGCAGGCTGATGCGCGCCATGACAGTGTATCCGAACGACGCTCCGAAGCCGATCATCAGGATCCACGTTCCGAAACGCGCCACATAGCCCACGGGTCCTTCGTGCGGCAGCGAGAAAAAGAAGTAGACGATCGCCGCGACCGTACCCAGCAGCATGATGATGCCGCCGATCAACATGCGTAGGCCCGCTTGGGTCAAGACCGCGGTTTCCGGGTTGGCGAATTCGATGTTGGCCATGCCGCCCAGTTGCGCCACGACCATCGCCATCATCGTATTGGGAATGGCCATACCGGCGCCGATCCCCACGACGAAGGAAATCGGAATGCGCGACATCCAGGCAATCTTGGGGAAGACGCGGGTGAAGATCAGCAGCATCATAATCAGCGGCAGCACCAAGCGAAGCTTGCCCTGGCCGAAGAGCGGCTCGACCAGCTCCGGCTGGATGTTGTTCACCCACATGATGATAACCAGGTAGCCCGCCGCCACGCCGATGAAGATGTTCTCGACGAACTTGTAGACGACGTTGTCCTTGTACAGGAAGGTGTAAATCGCCAGCGTGAAAAACGCCGCCACCCAAACGCCGAGGCTGCTGGAGAAATATCCGCCGATCAACGGTTCAGTTATCCCGTTCATCTAGATGCTCCTCCGGCGACCGGCGAAAAAGGCGATGTTGCCCATGAGGATAAAGGCAATCACCACCAAGTGACACAAGGTTTGGCTGTCCAGCCCGCGCGACGCATCGCGCAACGAGGGTATCAGGTCCTCGCGAATCCCTTCCTTTTCGAGTTTATCGATCAACAACTGTTCGTATTCAGCCGCGCCCTTCATGCCGCCGAGCAGGCCGATGCTTTGGCCGGTTTGAATGTACGGGTACATATCGGTAGCCGAGACCGCCGTACACCCGATCGCGTACGGGAAGTCAAAAGGCTCTGAGGCGTAAATAATCCAATATTCCACCAGGCGCGTGCCCGAAAGACCGATCACGAGGCCGAAGTCATCGTAGTTGCGAATGCCTTTTAGGATCGGTATGTCGTTGATCGGCGTCTTGCTGTAGTCCTCTTCGTAGGAAAGACGCAGGTCCGTCGCCATGTTCAGCATGACGTTCGCAAAAGCGACCTTGTTGCCGAGAAACACGTAATCGATGCCGTATTTCTTTTCCGGGAACGGGTCGGTGGCCTGCTTGAGGCGCAACTCGGCCAGCGCTGTACCGGTATAGATGAAATTGAAAAGAATCAACGGCGTGTCGTTGACCAGAGCATGAGTCATTATCGCGTGAGCCATCGGCCCGATTTCGGCGTCGGTGCCGGGGTCGAAGTCGAAGGATACCACCAGCGGTTTGCCCGCGTCCTTCAAAGCTTCCACGGCGTCGAACACCGCTGTCACTTCCTTCGTCGGCGTGATCGCCAGGCCCAGCGGCACGAAAAAGGGCAACACCGCCGCCACCGCCATCGCCAGGAAGGTCCAGCGGCGGTCCAGTGATGTGATTTTGCCCCAAATCGACGGCACGGTTACCCCTTGTCTCCTAGATAGCCTCGTTCAATACCCAGAATGATTTTCAGTGCCGTGGCTACCATACCCAAGCCGACGCCGATCATGATGCCGCGTTTCGCGGCGGTATTCGGAAAGTCCAGAATGAAATCCGTGGTCGCCGGCAGCCACTCGCTGATCGCGTGGCCGATGGGTACGCGACCGATCATAATCAACGTCGCAGCCACCAGCAGCAGCGTCGCCTCGATGTTGCGGGCGCGGAAGGCCCGGAACGCGGCCGAGGCGATGTAGAAGGCCAGGAGGCTGAAAGTCGTCGCCTCCATCGGCGCCAGGACATAGCGGAACACCCACATGAAGGGGGTGCCGTCTGAAACGCCCCAGAAGCCGGTCACGATGGTGGCGATCATTGAGAGCATGGCCACCACGGCATACCCCCAACCCTCGCGTTGGCGAAGCATTTTGTCGGTTAGGTGCTTAGTCAGCGACAAGGTGCCCAGGATAAGGGCCGCCGCCCAGATCAAATTTGCCCAGCGGTTGATTTCCTCAACGAGATTCTGCACGTACCGGTGGGGCACGAAGTATTGCACGGCCATAAATAGCCCGATGCCGAAAGCGATAAAGATGGGCAGTCGCCGTTTCATCTCGTATCAGCCTCCCAACGTCTTGGCCAGCCAATGCCAGCCGAACAGGGAGCCGATCAACGAAACGCCCAGGATGGACAGGAGAACGACTTTCATCCAATCCAGCGCCTTGAGCGAGCCGACGAGAATCGCGTCGCCGCTCAAATAGGCCGAAGCAGCGTACAACTCCTCGCCGATGAGCGTGTAGTCGCAGGCGGCGATGAAAAACGGCAATTGCGCGACCTGGTCCGTGCCGGCGATCTGAATCGCCCCGATCGCGGCACCCGTTTCGGCGAGGATCAGGCTCTCGGCGTAGAACATGCCGAAGAAGAAATTGGTTGCCGGTTTGTCGCGCATCATCAGGCCGCTGACCGCAGCCGCGTAAGCGAATTGACGACCGGAGAGGAAGTAGATGTTGTCTTCGTTGTAAGCGTCGGGGCGGCCCACTTTGACGTACGCCTCGCGCACGATTTCCTGCGCCACCGTGTACACGATCGGGTCGCGGTTCGGAACCAAGATCGGCGTGTCGTATTCGGCCACTTTCTCGGCGATAGGGGAAAGAATCGTCAGCCCGGCGAGGGTGGCGACTTCTTGAATTTCCCCGATACCCGGCACGTAAAGGACCGGTTTGCCCATTTCCGTGGCGCGGCCGACCGCTTCTTCCACGGCGTCGATGCCGCTGATCGGTCGCACGAACAACTCTTTGCCGCTGCGAGCGTAGCGAATGAAAAACGTAACCAGCAACACATATACGATCGTGGCGACCAAGGCCACGGTCCGCTCGGTATTGAACCAATGCCCGCGGGCGCTGGCGGTTATCACGCCCGATTCCAGCGCCGGATCTTCGGACACCGAAACCTTATACTCATAGACCGTACCGTCTTCCAAGGGATGACTCGGTTGGCCTTTCGTTGCCGGGTGATAGGCGTCGACGTACTTCCCGGTTGCCGGCGGCGCCTCGCCGAGGCGTTGCCATTCGGTCTCGCCCGAAGCGCGACGCCAGAATACGAGCGTGGCCGCCAGGATGGCCGTATCCTTGGGTTTGGGCTCGTCCCAGAAAATGCGAATCGCCTGTCCCTTGTCGTTGGGGATATCTTCGGCGGCGAGATTGTTCGGCAGTGCGTACGAGATTGATATAACAGGAGTTTCCGGTTCCGCGAGGACGGGGGGG
>JAVCCK010000021.1 GCA_030765525.1 Candidatus Lernaella stagnicola | reverse complement strand
ATTCCAGCCTGCCGACCATTGTTGTGCCGGTTGAATAAGTGGTGATCGGCAACTTAAAAAGGAGGTCTGAATGAAACCGCTCCGGATCGTTGAAGTAGTGCTTTTACTCATATCGCTGGTGGCGTTGATCTATGTTTACTTTGCTTTTCGCGAACACTTCCCGTGGCTGCTCGCCGGGTTCGCCATCGGTACCGTTTCGGGAGTTATCCTGGCGGTCCTGATCCCCCGCGGTTGGAAAAGGATGAAAAAGAACTCCTGACCTGTCCCTCGCCAACACTCGTCCGTCAATGAAATCAACAAGTTGTGGCCACGCCAAAATCTCCCTATTCTGGCGAGATGAAGACTCGAAACCAGCGACCGTCAATATCGTGATTTCGAGCAAGATTTTCATGCCAAAAGCATTTCAAGGCAATCACGAAAAAACAAGTGAAATCAACATGGACGAAATTTTCGGAACCCACGAGGGTCAGGTCGATGGCTCTTACGTAAGCCGCATGCTCGATCTCACGCTGCTCGCCCCCGACATCATCGATGCCATCCTGGACGGCAAGGAAACATCAGGCCTGTCGCTCACCACGCTCACCAAGAAACAGATTCCGCCGCTCTGGGAAGAGCAGCGAAAAATCTTTGGATTCACGGCAAAAGATGAGGCGTAACCTCTCGGTTGATTGGATATTCTATTCGGCAAGATCAAAATTCACCTGTCGTCGAAAATGAACCTTACCACACAGCGTAAATGAACGGGAGTATTGCAGGATCAGATAGAATAAGCACCACAATTAGGAGAAGGAAAAAGCAAAAGGGGATCGTGGTCATCAATAACTTCGTGTTTTTCGACCATGATGGGTTTTTCCATGCGAGGTAAATTCCAAGGGGCGGAAAAACCAACAGCAGAGCAATGATAATCCAGCCTTCTGAAAGGATCGATTTTTCTTCCACGAGCTTACTCCTTATGAGCCTGTCCGCGCTTTCAGTTAAAAGTTGGGAGGGCGATTTGTTGACCTCATTTCACACCAAATTCATTTCGGTGGTAAGGTATCCTTGAATTAGAGCTAAACTCCGGCAATCATGAGCAGCACAAAACCGAGAATCGCGGTTAGCATAATTCCCCCTAACAAAGAGATCGTAACATGCACAACCGTGTGGAATCGGTATCGTTCCGGTTCTTTCTCAAGTTCATTTAAAGCAAAAAGGCCCATCACAAACGCCGCCGGTACCACAATACCACACAATAGCGGAGTGGCGACGAGAACGGCCAGCATCACCTTGGTGCGGGTCGAAATTTCTTGTCCTGATGGATTAAGCAGCATTGAATACGTTTGTCGCCAGCGAAAGGAACAATAGCCGACCGCCCCGACCCCTAACATCAATAGAGCAGCCAGAAGACCTTGTCCAAGTTTGGCTTGTATGTTCGCGATTTCTCTTATCTTCGAGGCTCCTAACATTATGATCATTGCAAACACCGTCGCAGAAAGACCCACTGCGGCAAATCCACCCCATAAGAGGTGTCGCTTCAAGGTTTCCCTTCGCGAGAGCACAACAGCGACAGGACCTTCTTTTGCACTGCCGCATTTTTGGCAAAATAGAGCATCCTCTGATAGCTCATTTCCACATGATGGACAAAAAGGCATTTCGACCTCCTCATTATACCCGATGAGCTATAAAAGTTCTTTCCCGCATTTCGGACAGAACCGACTGCTACTGTTGATTGATTGCGAACTGTACCGCACCCGGTTTCTTGGACACATATTTTCACTAAGCGGCCTTTCTGTCAAAGGCTTATTCGCGGCGCACTTGGTTTGGGCTTCGGAACCCCATTTTCTCGATCAGCCACTGTTCGTTGTAGTGTGATCGCCGGTCGAAAAGTGAAGCACTCGCCGGGTTTGGTGGAGGCGGTGGAAAGTCGTGGCATCCTGAGTTATTTCCCGTTGTTTCGGTTACGAAACGATGGGGGAAAGGATGTACAAAGACATGGAGATGTGGCGCGACATTCGGCGGCGAGTTTTGGTGGAAAACGAGAGCAAGCGTCAAATTTGCCGCGAGTACGGGATTCACTTTCGGACTTTGCAAAAGGTTCTGGTGACCTGCCCTCAGTTAAGGTCCCACTGATTCTGTTCGTCCGACACCCTGTTTCTGTGGACGGAAGGGCGAGCCCCACAGGCCACAGCAAGCGGAATAAATGAGCGAAACACTGGTTACCGTGACCAGCCGGGATGTGGGGAAGGCCACTGCGGCGAAATCCTGTCCCTCGCCAAAACTCGTCCGGCAATGAAATCAACACGTTGTGGCCACGCCGAAATCGCCCTATTCTGTCGGGATGAAGACTCGAAAACAGCGCCCGTCAATATCGTGATTTCGAGCAAGATTTTCATACCAAAAGCATTTCAAGGCAATCACGAAAAAACAAGCGAAATCAACATGGACGAAATTTTCGGAACCCACGGGGGAAGGAACCAAGGATCATCCGGTGGAAACGGTTTCTTGGCTGGACGCGGTAGAATTCTGCAATGCGCTTTCCAAGAAACTGGGTATGAAAGAAGTCTACGACATTGATGAGTCGAACGATACGGCGACGCCAATCGAAGGCGCAAAAGGAATACGTTTGCCCACCTCGGAAGAATGGGTTTACGCCTGTTTGGCCGGAGGCACGAAAGACCCTTATGGGCCGGTGGACGAGATCGCTTGGTATCTCGACAACTCAGAGCGCAACACCCATCCGGTAGGCGAAAAGAAACCGAACGCCTGGGACCTCTATGACATGCTCGGCAACGTCTATGAGTGGTGCTTTGATCGGCCCGAAGAAGACGGCGCTACCCGCGTGCTTCGCGGCGGTGGCTGGTACGTTATTGCAGGCAATGTGCGCGCGTCGGATCGGAACGGGTTCTATCCGGCCGACCGTGGCAGCAGCGTTGGGTTTCGTATTTCCCGGGACTGTTAAGAGTTACCCTTGGGCTCTTTTCCCCTTTTACCCTTTTCGGGGGAGTCCAAAGGGGCTCGCCTGTCCCTCGCCAAAACTCGTCCGTTAATGAAATCAACAAGTTGTGGCCACGCCGAAATCTACCTATTCTGTCGGGATGAAGACTCGAAACCAGCGACTGTCAATATCGTGATTTCGAGCAAGATTTTCATGCCAAAAGCATTTCAAGGCAATCACGAAAAAGCAGGTAAAATCAACATGGACCGAATTTTCGGAACCCACGGGGGTCATCATCGTCGATCGCGCCGTCTACCTCGGAAGGGTGGGCACGCCCAAAGGAGTCGAAACACGTGAGGTACCGATGCACCCCGAGCTAAAGAAGGTGCTCTGGCGCTATCGCCAGCTTCGGCACCTCAAGACTGATCTGGTCTTTCCCGGGAGGCTTAAAACCCACATCTTGGATCACGAGTACCTCGGTGCTCTTCACAGGGTTCAACGACATGCTGGATTACCTCGGATCACCTTCCACGACATGCGGCACAGTTTCGCAAGCCAACTTGTTATCCGAGGGGTCTCGCTCTACATCGTCCAGAAGCTACTCGGGCACAAGCACATCGAGACGACGATGCGCTATGCCCACCTTTCACCCGAGGCGAAAGATGAAGCTGTGAACAAGCTGTACTCCGACCTCGGCTTGGTCAAAGACGATGAGGAAAACCAGGATGGGAAGGCTGAGTAGCAATGAAGTGCCCGCGGTTTTTGGTCACACTTTTGGTCACACCGGCAAATAACAAGGGGTCACAAGCACGTAAGTACCCGTAACCCCTACGAAAAGCTGGCGGAAGTGGATGGGAATCGAACCCACCAGGGCCGTGATTAGCGACCCTCACCGATTTTGAAGACCGGGCGGCACACCAGTTACCGTGCCACTTCCATGGATTTCGTTTGTAGCCTTGACGGCCGCGGTGGTCAACCGCCCGGCGCGCAGGGAGCGGGCAGCAGATTCTGCTCGCAGACGGCCTCGGCCAGCATGCGGGCCAACACGTCGTGACCGGCAGGCGAAAAGTGACAGTCGTCAAGAAACATCTCGCGCCGATAGTACGCCTTGAGAAATTCGTCGGACGCGTCGACCACCATCAACCCCAAGCGGCGCGCCACGACGCCGGTGTGCGCCGCGCTTTGAGCTTGGAGATAGTGAAACCGCCACCATGGCGAACCCGGCTCCGCTTTGACCGCCATCGCGTCATGAAAAACGCCTCGCGAAAGCAACGGAACGACCAGCAACGGTACGCCGAGCTTGTCACAACGGGCCTTGATGCGCTTCAGATCCTGCTCGGTGTAATGGCTGATCAGCTTGCGCGTGTTGGCGTCATCAATGGAGTTAACGAACCCCTCGAGGTCCCCGTACTGGCTCGCGTGGCGGGCGAAGTCGGGTGGCCGCAGCCACAGCCGCAGCAGTTTGTACAAATGAAGACGCGCCAGCCCGTCGCGCACCTGCATCCGCAGGCGATGTTCTTCCATGAACTTGCGTAACTCGAGATAATCGCGTCGATAACCGTAGTTGGTATAGAGCACCACGAGGTCGAACTCGTAATTTCGGAAGCGCTTCTCGATCATAATCGCTTGCTTCCAGAGCGACGAACCCGGCATACCGGCGTTGATCATCTCGACCGGCAAGCCCCGTCCGCGCAGCATGTCGCCCAGCAGGTACATGTAGGTCTGCTCGACGCGAACGTTGGTGCCGAAAGTCGTGGAGTCGCCGACGCTTAGAATGCGGTAGGTGCCGGGCTTCTTTTTTGGGTCCACATCATGACCGCGAAAGCCCGATCCGTTGAGGAATTCCTCCACGTCCGTCCACGGATTCATCGCGTGCGGCACCATGGCGTAGTTGACGTCGTACACATCGGAAAACAATTGCTCGGCCGTCGTTTGCGCGACGCCGCCGATGCGAAGCAGCACCTCAACAACCGCAAGGCAAAGCAGTGTCACTACGGCCGCAAACAACAACCGCTTACGTAATTGCACAGCTTTTCGTCGCAGCGATGTTCCCGCCACCGGGGCACCTCCTTCCGCTCAGAGTAGGCGAGCGAGCCGCGCCGTCAAGTTGCTTTTCGCGGCGGGACGCTTATCTTGAATTCGTCCACGCAAGGAGGAAGAGATGACCATCGAGCGCACGCTGTCGATCATCAAACCCAACGCCGTCGAGAAAGACCTCATCGGGCGGATTATCGATCGCTTCGAACAAAACGGGCTGCGCGTAAAAGCGGCGAAATTGATATGGCTGAGCAAACGCGAAGCCGAAGGGTTCTATGCCGTCCATCGCGACAAGCCCTTTTTCGACCACCTCACGGACTTCATGAGCCGCGGCCCCTGCTTGGTGATGGTGCTCGAAGGCGAAGACGCCATCGCGAAAAACCGCGAACTGATGGGCGCCACCGACCCGGCCAAAGCCGCGCCCGGTACGATTCGCGCCCAGTGGGCCGACAGCCTCACCGAAAACACGGTACACGGCTCCGACGCGCCCGAGACCGCCGCAGAGGAAATCGCCTATTTTTTCGCCGCCAGCGAGATCTTCTAGCCGCGCCTCAGGCCGACAAATCGATGCCCGGCAACGCAGCCGTGGTGTTATCAAGCTCCGGCTCGGCGCGGTTGTTTTCCCGCGCCGCTCTTGTATGACGCGTGGTATTCGCTATGTTTAGTGTTGTAGGAGTAACCAATTGCAGCGAAAAACGAGACAGCGGGACGCTATTCGTGCGGTGTTTTTGGAGAATCCGCGGCCGTTACGGGTCGAGGAAGTTCACGAATTTGCCCAAAGTAAAGTGCCGCAATTGGGCATCGCCACCGTCTACCGCAACCTGAAGTTACTGATCGGCGAAGGCGAAATCGTCGAGGTGCCGGTGCCCGAACTCGGGACACTCTACGAGCGCGCCGGGATCGATCACCACCATCATTTTTACTGCCGCCGCTGCCGGAAGCTTTTCGACTTCCCCGGTTGCCCCATCGACGAGAGTAAACTCGCCCCACCCGGATTTTCGGTGGATTCCCACGAATTGTTCCTCTTCGGCGTATGCTATCGCTGCAACGACGAATAGAAAGCGTGTCTTGTTGATCGAATTTCAAAACGCCGACGCCCTGCGACGCCATCTGGCCGACCACGGTACCCTGCTTGATGTCGTCATCCAAAATGTCGATCTGACTTCCCTCGATGCCGAACTGCGACGCGTGCCGGCCACCGGGGCGTTTTTCCTCGGCTGCCACCTCACGCCCAACGCCCTGGACCACATCGTCGACACCGGTGGTATCGTCTTTCCGCGATTACCCGCTTTGCCCTATCGACCCTATCGCGCCACCCTGTACGCGCCGAGCGAATTGATGGAAGGCTATGTGCCCGGCAAACTCGGCAGCTTTCTCCACGACACACTCGACGGGCGCATTTACCGGCACTTCGCGCAATACCGCGGCCCCGAAAGCTCGCCGCCCATCATCGAAGCCCTCGCCCAGCGCATCCATGACCACGCGATCGACGACGCCCTGCGGGAGCTTCTCGCCTCGCGACCGAAAGTCGTGGGCATCATGGGCGGTCATGCGATGAAACGCGACGAAGCGGCTTACCGGGACATCGTGAGTCTCGGGCGTCGCTTGACCCGGGCCGACTACTTCGTGGCCACCGGTGGCGGACCGGGCGCGATGGAGGCGGGCAATCTTGGCGCGTACTTGGCCCCGCGCGAGGCCGACGAAGTCGAACGCGCCGTCGATTTGTTGCAGCAGGAAACCGATTTCCTCGCCGATCGCTACGTTGAACTAAGCTGCGAACTGCTGCAGCGTTATCCGGCCGGCGGCGAGAGCCTGGCCATTCCTACTTGGTTCTACGGCCACGAACCCACCAACCAATTCACACCGTATATCGCCAAGTATTTCGCCAACAGTATCCGCGAAGACGGTCTGCTGGCCATCTGCCGGCACGGCGTCGTCTATACACCGGGCAGCGCCGGCACCTTCCAGGAAGTGTTCCAAGACGCGGCGCAAAACCAGTATGGGCTCTTTCACTGGATCAGCCCAATGGTGTTCTACGGCCGAAAGTTTTGGACGGAAACGGCGCCGATTTTCCGCTTGCTGGAAAAAATCGCCGCGCCACACGTCTACGCAAAGCTTTTGCTGATCACCGACGACGTGGAGGAGATTGTCGAGTTCCTGGCAAGCCATCCGCCGCTGCCGTATCCGCCGCAGAGTTAGCGGCCGACATTAGCGAAGCATCCACCGCAGCGTGACCTCCGCGCGATCCCCCGCCGCCCAGCCGTAGCTCAGCGCCGTCAGTCCCGGATCGGGAACCGGTATCCAACCCGACGCCGCCATCGCTTCCACAAGCAGGCGCGTACCCGGCGGCCAGGGCGCGGCGGCTTGGTGCTTGAAGCGGTGGATTGCCTGGGCGGGCCGGTCGTAGTAATCGGCCAGCACCGTGGTCGGGCCGTCGGGCCCGGCGGTGATCGTCGCCTTGAGCACTCGGAAAGGGAATTCCCACAAGAATTTGTTGGGCGTCACGGACAAATCCAGATCGACGCGGCTCACGAATGCGTTTTTGCCGCCGCCGCGTCCGGCAAACAACTCGCGATGCCGCACTCGCCGAAATCGCACTTCGTCGCCCGGGGCCAAAACCAGCGGCACCGGTGGCTTGCGCCATTGCGGCGGGATATCGCGCTCGACGGGCCGTGCTTTGCTTTGCCACACACGGTCAGTCAACCGGGCGAAAAGCCACGGACGGTCCGCCTGGTTCCACGCGCCCTTTCCGCCGGCGGCACGCACTCTCTCGAAACTGGGCACCACGCCGTCGTCGTCGTAGAAAGCGTAACCGTACATGGGGTCAAATACGTGCCAGCCATCATCGTAGAAAATCTCGACGACCGCGTGTCCCCCGTCCAAATCCAACGTTCGCGCTTTCAGCCCCACCGACCGCGCCGCCATGGCCACCAAGAAACAAAGATCGTCGCACTCGCCACAACCCAAAACGTGCATCATGGGCCACGGACGCCCCTCGATGTCCTGCGCCTTCGTCCCGCATGCTTCGGGGAACACGTACCGGCGGACCCAATCGACAAGCAGCGCCGCGCGATCCGCGTTGGTGTCGGCACGCTCCGCGATCGCTCGCGCCTGTGCGTCGAATGACAGCCACGGCGAAATCCCGTCCCGCGTCACGAATGGTGAGACCAAGGGCGTGGCGCCCGTGTTGCGAATGGTCAGACCCTGCGGCCGGACCGCGCCGCGCAGGTGCGCGTTGACCAACAGCCACCCCTCAGGGCGCGTGATCGTCCAACAGTTGCTTTCGGACTTCCACCACAATCCACTGAAGACACCGATGCCTTCGGTAAAGGTGTACACGAACAAAAGGAACGCGACCGAAAAGGTCGCCAGCGCCGTCCACGCTATGCGGCTTACTCTGCGTCGCCATATTGCCATACGCGCATTTTACGCTAATTAAACGAAAAAGGCCCCCAGGTGGGGGCCTTCCTTGAAATCGCTTCCGTTTTCTCAGCCGCAGCCTCCACCGCTATCGTCATCGTCGTCGTCGTCATCATCGTCGCCCGCTGCGTCGTCGTCGCCGATTGTGTCGTCGTCGCCGCCGGTATCGTCGTCGGTTACGTCGTCGCCGCCGGTGACCGAAATGTAGTCTTCACGGGTCAGTTCGTCATCGCCGCCCGGGCCGCTTGCCGTTAGCGTTACGGTATACACGCCCGGAGCGTTATAAACGTGCGTGGGGCTGAGTTCGTCCGAACTCCCGCCGTCACCGAAATCCCAACTCAGTGTATCCAGACAACCCGGCGCGACGTCCACGGTGGCAGTGAACGCCACGTCCAGCGGGGCCGCACCGGTCAGCGGAGTGCCCGAGAAATTGACCACCGGGGTATCGCACACCGCAAAGGCTTCGATGGCGTCGATATCCGCGCCCGGGGTGGCCCCGGTGTTCGCGCCGTCGCCGTCGTCTTGGATCAACACGTAGCGCGCCTCGGCCAGGCCGGAGGACGCCAAGTCGAACTCGGTGGTGCCGCTGCCCGCTCCCAGGCTTTGCCAGGGGCCGGTCCACTGCGCGGCTACGAGCACGGTGTAGCCTTCGTCGTCGCCCTTTTCCACGACGCGGAAGTCGGCGCCGGAACCATCAACCGCCGCGGTCGTCTCGCCGAACTCAAATGCGGCGTAACCGTTGACACCCAAAGAAAAGGCCACATCGTCGGCACCGCCCAGCACCGCTGTGGGCAGCGAGACGTTATCCGGTCTATCGTTGTTATCCTTACGGAAATTCAGAACCGTACGCAGCGCGCCGAAATCCGTAGCCTTCGCCGGTGTCAATTCGACGTCCAGGTCGACGCCGCCCGAGGATGGCACGGTAACCGGCACTTCATTCCAGCCAAAGCCGTTGGCCCACACGTAAAGCGTATGATTGCCCGCCGGCAGTAGTCGATAGAAATCGCCGGAAATCGGATCCGAAGTCACCGGCAGCCGGGAGTCGGCGACGATGACAGCCTCTAGTGGCTCGCCGGTGGCCGCGTTGGTGACCAGCCCGTGCACGGCGTCGGCCGACTTCTGCGCCCAGGCAACCATCGCCGGGACGTTCTTGTTCAAGTAGGCGGGAATATTCGCCGCGGGCGGCATTTTATTGTAGCTGATTTCCACGATCACCGAGATCGTGCCGATGGCCCCGTGGTACCAATCTTCCGAAGTGCCGTCGGCGATATACCAATCGGCGCCGTTGGTGATGCCGTAATTTGCGAGGTTGTCGTAGACGTGGCTCATGGCGCGTTCGAGATCATCCTCGGGGCTGCGCGTGTAAATACCGTCCCAACAGTAGTTCACGACTTCGGCGCCCGAGTGGTAGCTGATCGAAAACAGCGGCCTGATATCCATGACAAAATCCATCATGGCAAAAGTTTCGGGTTGCCCGTTCCACGAGCCGAACCCTTCCCACCCGAACGGATAGTTGCGGTTCATGTCCACGCCGTTGCCGTTGCCGCGCCGGAGAGTCAGCCCGTCGGGATTCACCGCCGGCACGATCCAAATCTCATTGCTGTCGACCAGGTTCGTGATCGCGGGGGTCGAGCCGTAGTTGTCCAGCAGCTCGTAAATGAACGCGAAGGCCAGCTCCGTGGCAATGGCTTCATCGCCGTGAATCGAATGGTCGTACAGCAGCGCAGGCTCGATCTCGTCGAGGTTGACGTTGTCGCTGATTTTCAGCGCGTACATCGTTTTACCGCCGGCCGAAGTACCGATCTCGAAGCGCTTGGCCAGGTTGCCGTACGTTTGGGCGATATCCTGCAATTCGGCCACCACTTCGGGGTAGCTGCGGTATCCCGCCGCCTTGACGCCGTCGAAGCGACCGACAACCTTCACCTCAAAGCCCTGCGCCTCCAGGTACGCGACCTCGTCCTCGCTCGCCTGCAAGCGCAGGTCATTGCCGTCGCGTCCAATAACCGTCAGGTACAACGGTTTGAGCGCGTCGTAATCGGAAAGATCGTCCAACTGAAGGACGACATCGAGGCTTTTTTCGTTCACGTTGGCCGTAATCGGCGCCGCCGACACGAGCGCGGCAACCAGAACCAAAACAACCGTCAATCCAGCTATGCGTTTCATGGAATTGCCTTCCTTTATCTGTCTCAGGAACAGCCGCCGCTGTCGTTATCATCGTCGTTATCGTTATCGTCGTTATTGTCGTTGTCGTCATCGTTGTCGTTGTCATCGTTGTTGTCGTCATCATTGTCGTCATCGTCATTGTCATCGTCGTTGTCGTCATCATCGTTATTGTCATCATTGTCGTCGTCGTTGTCGTCATTATCGTCGTCGTCGTTATCATCATTGTCGTCATTATCATCGTCGTCGTCGTCATCGTCGTCGCCGACCTGGTAGAACGCTTCGATGGCATCGATATCCGCGCCGGGTGTCGCGCCGGTGTTGAGGCCGTTACCGTCATCCTCCAAGCGCACGTAGCGGATTTCGTCCAACGTCACGCTCGAAAGTGACAACGCCGCCGTGCCGGTGCCGCTGCCCACCGATTGCCAGGGTCCGAGCCAGTCATCGGAGACCTTTACGGCGTACCCGTCGGCCCCGTCGCTTTCGATTTCCGTCACGCGCAGACGCCAGCCGGGGTCGGTCGATACCGGCGTCGCAGAGCCCATATCCCAAACCGCCCAGCCATCCACGCCCGTGGAGAAGGCGACGCCGTCCGGTAGGCCGAAAGCCGCGTGCGGCAGGCTCGTGTTGGCCGGATTGTCGTTGTTGTCGTCGCGCATGTTGATCACGCAGCGCACGGCGGCCGGTGCGGCGGCGTCGCTGGCCGTCAACTCCCACGCTACGGTCAGGTAGTCTTCGTCGGGGACCACCACGTCTTCGAAAAGGACAGCGTCGTAGCCGTTGGCGAACACCTGCACGTCGTAGGTGCCCGCTTCTAGGATTCGGAAAAAGCTGCCGTCGACCGGATTGCTGTACACCGGCATGCGCTCATCGACGAACACCGTCGCTTCGATCGGGTCGCCGGTCGCCTCGTCGGTGATCGTGCCCCACAGGCCCCACCTGGCCAGCGAGGCCCAATCGAGCATCGCGTCCATGTTCAAACCGACGTAGTAATCGATTAGCGACGCGGACGGTTTTTTCGTGTCGCTGATTTCGACGATCGCCGACAGCATGCCTTGCGCGCCGTGGTACCAGTCCTCCACGGTGCCGTCGGCCACATACCATTGCGCGCCGTTCGTGACCCAGTAACCGCTAAGATCCCCGTAGCGAGTGCTCGCCACTAACTCGATGTCGTTATCCGGACTCAACGTGTAAACGCCATCCCAATTGTAATTGACCGCTTCGGCACCCGAGTGAAAATCGATCCCCGCCACCGGATGAATGTCCCGCGCCAGGCGTATCAACGACTCGGTTTCCGGTTCGGGCGACCACGTGCTCCACCCTTCCCACAGGTACGGGAAATCACGGTTGAGGTCGCTGCCGCCGCCGTTGTAACGCGAGACCGCAATGTGCCCGTCGGGATTAAAAACCGGTACGATATAGAATTCGAGATCGTCGACCAACGCAACAATTTGCGGGTCGTCGGCGACGTATCCCGCCAACAACAGGTTGATGAACGCCATCCCCACCTCGCCAGCGATGGCTTCGTCGCCGTGGACGTTCAAGTCATACAAGATCACCGGCTCGGCTTCATCGACCGCCGCGTTGTCGGAAATCTTGAGCACCCACAAATCGTGGCCGTTGTACGACTCGCCGAAGGAGATCAGTTCGGTAATGGCGTCGTAACTCGGATCCACGTCCAGCACCGCCAGTTCGGCTTCGATTTGGGCGAAGGTGTGGTATTCCGAATCGCCGATTTCCGGCTCGCCGCCCGCCTTGCCCAGAATCCGCACGTCCCATCCGGCCGCCTGCAAGGTCGCAACCTCGGCCAGGCTGACCTGCAGGCGCAACTCATCGTCGTGTCGGGAAGTGATGGTCAGGTAGTAAGGCTTGAGCGCCGCCAAATCATCCGGCGAATGCATGACCAGAATGGCTTCGTAATCTCGATCGCCTTCAAAGGCATTCGGAGCCGCGGTCGCGCACACCGCGCCGACCGCTAACAATATGACGAGAATAAACAATCCGCGACGTGCCATGGTGACACTATCCTTTCGCGCCCCACATTTATACAGCCGACCCACGCCGCGAAAACGGCGGTTATTTATAGCACGCACAATCTCAAAAGACCACGCGTAGCATCGACGTTGAAAGTACCTTTCCTTTTGACTATGCTGCACGCGTTCAACGATGGAGGCGGCTTCCATGCCCTTTGAGCGCGTGGTCGGCAGCGTGTATGTGGTCGGCGGTGATGCCTTTACCTACGCGGGTGATTGTCTGACCTATCTCGTGGCCGGGCCGCCTTTGGTATTGATCGACGCCGGCGCCAACCTCGAAGTCGATCGTCTCTGCGACAACATCCTGGAAACCGGCCACCAACCCGAAGACATCGCCTGTCTGCTGCTCACCCACGGCCACGTCGATCACATCGGCGGCGCGGCGGCCATGCGCGAAAAAACGGGATGTCGCATCGCCGCCCACCTCGATGACGCCGACGCCATCACCACCGGCGACGAGCGCCGCACGGCGGCCAATTGGTACGGAATTCAACTGCCGCACTTACCCATCGACGTAACGCTACGCGGGGACAGCGGCGAAATTTCCGGCGTGAAATGGCTGCACATCCCCGGGCATACCCCCGGCTCGATCGCGGCCTACATGGATACAAGCGCCGGCCGCGTTCTGTTTGGGCAGGATGTACACGGCCCGTTCAACGCCATGTTTCAATCGGACATAAAATCGTGGCGTGTCAGCATGGAAAAGCTGCTCGCGCTGCAACCGGATATCCTGTGCGAGGGCCATTTCGGCGTGTTTCGCGGGCGGGAACAAGCGACACGGTTTATACGCGGGCAGCTCGCCGCGCACGCGTAGACTTTACACACCGTTACCAGTTGGTACACTCGCCATCTCCCATACCTCAAGCGAAACGGAGGCGACGATGAAAGTGTTGGTCATTGGCGGCGGCGGACGCGAACACGCGTTGGTGTGGAAAATCGCCCAATCCCCCCTCGTCAAACAGGTATGGTGCACGCCCGGTAACGCCGGCACCGCGACTTGCGGCGACAACCTCCCGATCTCGGCCGAGGATATCGACGCCCTGCTCGACTTCGTCAACCGCGAAGACGTCGACCTCACGATTGTCGGCCCCGAAGCACCGCTGGTGATGGGCATCGTCGACCGTTTCGAAAAGGCCGGGCGGAAAATCTTCGGACCCAGCGCCGAGGCCGCGCAAATCGAAGGCAGCAAGGCTTTCTGCAAATCGATCCTGGACGGTGCCGGAGCCTCCAGCGCCGCATACCAACTTTTCACTGATCCCGACGAAGCCAAAGCGTACATCCGCGAACAGGGCGCCCCGATTGTTGTGAAGGCCGATGGACTCGCCGCCGGCAAAGGAGCCATTGTTTGCGCGACGATTTCCGAAGCCGAAAACGCGGTGGACGACATTTTGGTCGAGCGACGTTTCGGCTCTGCCGGCGACCGGTTGATCGTCGAAGAATGCCTCGTCGGCGAGGAGGCCAGCTTCCTGGTTTTGTCCGACGGCGAACACGTGCTGGCCTTAGCCTCCAGCCAGGACCACAAACCCGTCGGCGACGGCGACACCGGACCCAACACGGGCGGCATGGGGGCCTATAGCCCCGCTCCCGTCGTCACACCGGACCTGCACGAACGCATCATCAAGCAGATCATCGAGCCCACGGTTCGGGAAATGGCCCGTCGCGGTCATCCGTACAAGGGCGTCTTGTACGCCGGTCTGATGATTGAGAACGGCGTTCCCAAAGTGCTGGAATACAACGCGCGTTTCGGCGACCCGGAATGCCAGCCCCTCTTGTTCCGCATGAAAAGCGACATCGTACCGCTGCTGCTCGCTTCGATCGACGGCACGCTGGACCAACATCAAATCGAGTGGGACGAGCGCCCCGCCGTGTGCGTCGTCATGGCCAGCGGAGGCTACCCCGACGCCTACGAAAAGGGCAAGGAAATATCCGGCCTCGAAAGTGCGCTGCCCGACACCCTTGTGTTTCACGCCGGCACGAAACTCGAGGAAGGGCGCGTCGTGACCAGCGGCGGACGCGTGCTGGGCGTCACCGCCCGCGCGGCCGACATCCCGGCCACGATCGACTTGGCCTACGAAGCCGTGCGGCTCATTGGCTTCAACGGAGCCAATTTCCGCACCGATATCGGTAAAAAAGCGTTGAAATGGTTGGGGGATTGATCATGGCTAAAGCCAAAGTGCTCATTTTGATGGGTTCGGATTCCGACTGGCCGGTGATGAAGCATGCCGCCGAAGTGCTCGGGCAATTCGGTGTCGGCTACGAGGCGCACGTCTCCAGCGCGCACCGTACGCCCGCGCGTACCGCGAAATTCGTGCGGGGGGCCCGCGACGAGGGTTTTTCGGCGATCATCTGCGGGGCCGGCGCCGCTGCGCATCTGGCCGGCGTCTGCGCCGCGGAAACAACCCTGCCCGTGCTCGGCGTTCCCTTGGATGCAACGAGCCTGCACGGCCTGGACGCATTGCTGGCCACCGTGCAAATGCCCGCGGGCGTGCCGGTGGCCACATTTGCCGTCGGCGAGGCCGGGGCGCGAAACGCGGCTCTGTTTGCCGTGCAGATATTGGGGACCGCGCGAAAAGCCGTCGCGGCAAAGCTCGCCCGTTACAAAGCCGAAATGGCTGACAAAGTGGAGAAAAAAGATCAAAAGCTCCAGGAAATGCTGTAAAGAAAACTCTTGCACGTCCGTGCGCACTGGTTTAGTTTACCGGCACCATGCAACCGAAAGATGCAGAGCTAGACCAACCCCCGCCTGACCTAAAGGCGCTTGTGGCTCGTCTGGATGACGGCGAGGTAGTCGCCTTTCCGACCGAAACCTTTTACGGTTTGATAGCCCGAGTCGACCGACCCAATGCGCTGCGGAAGGTCTTCGAACTCAAGGGACGTCCGCCCGAACGCGCCCTCCCCGTTGTCGTCTCCACATTCGGCGTCGCCCGCTCACTATGGTCCGCGATACCCGCCGATGTTGAAAAACTGGTCGCCCGCTTCTGGCCGGGCCCCTTGACGATCGTCCTGCCCGCCCATCCGGCGGTAGACATGCTGATAACCGGCGGCAGCGACACTGTGGGTATCCGCGTGCCGGGCAGCGATGCCCTTCGCCGCCTGGCTTCGTTGTCCGGCGGAGCGCTCGTGGCCACGAGCGCCAATTTGGCCGACCAACCTCCGGCGCGCTCCTGTCGCGACATTTATGAGTACTTCGGTAGCCAACTTGTTTGCGCGGAAGGACCGCCGCTGCCGATAAGCAAAGGCAGTACGGTTTTACTATGCACCGAATGGCCGCCGTTGATTCTCCGTCAAGGTGAAGTATCCCGTGAAGTGCTCGCGGACGCGATTGGCGTCGAACCCGATTTGAGGAATTAAACGTGGCCCGAATTGCCCCCTTTGCCGCTTGGCGCTTTCATCCGGAAAACGTTCCCGACATCGGTACGGCGCTCGCGCCGCCATACGACCAAGTGGATGAGCGTCTACGCGACGAAATCGCCCATCGCGGCGCGGTGAACATCATTCAGCTAATGCCCGGCCACGACGAACTCAATGACGTGAATATTGAGCAGATGGCCAAGCGCGCCGGCGATACGTGGAACAAGTGGTGCGCGGACAACATCGTGATACGCGACGTTCAACCCGGCATTTACTACTATCGCCAGGGATACGTCGGACCTGACGGTCAATACAAAGTGTGCAAGGCGTTTTTCGCCCTGCTCGACCTGGAACCCGAAAGCAGTCGCATGGTCCTGCCCCAGGAGACGGACTGGGTCAATCCGCGGGTTGAGCGCCTGAAACTCATGGAAGCCACGCACGTAGCCGCGGCACCCATCTTCCTGTTGTATTCTGACCCCGAACGCGAGGTGATGTCCCTGTTGGTCGGAGCCGCGGGCGAGGTCGAGGCTTGTATCGACACCGAATGTGATGACGAATCCTCCCATACCGTGTTTCGCCTCGGTGATCCGGAACTGATTGAGCGCGTGCGGGACATCATGGCGACACACACCGTCATCTTGGCCGACGGTCACCACCGCTACCGCACGGCCCAAGCGTTCGCCGCGGCGCATCCCGAAAACGAAGCGGCCCAACGAATTCTCGCTTGCTTCGTTCCCTTGCAGGACGACGGCCTCTCCATCCTGCCGATTCACCGCGCCGTAACCGGTCTGCCGCGGCTTAATCCGAACGACCTGCTTTTCGAATTGTCGAAGACGTTCTATATCCGCGAACTCGACCAAAGCGACGCCGACGGCGAACTGCTGCAACACGTAATGACGGAGATGGCCCGGGATGACGAACATGACGAGGCGACGTTTGCCGCGGCCATTGAAGGAGTGCCTGAAATTCTGCTTCTTTCCGTCAAAAACGACGCGGCCAAGCTCATCTTGCCCGAAGGATTGGCCGAACCGATCCGGGATATGGACGTTGCGCTGCTGCACCGCCTGATTTTGGAGGGCCCCCTGGGCCTGGATCCCGCCGATCGCAGCAAGGGTGAGTTGGTCTTTTTCCATGAACCCGAGCGCTTGCTGCAACTGGTGACCGAGAAAGAAGCGCAAGCGGTGTTCTTGCTCAATCCACTGGCGACCCGCCAACTCGAATCTGTTGCCGATGCGAAGCTAAAATTGCCACATAAGGCCGCCCGGTTTTATCCCAATATTCCGGCTGGTCTGGTCATGCACAGCATTAAATATGGTTCTCACGGAGAAACAAATGGCTGATGTGAATAACGGTAGTGACAAAACCAATTCCGATCGCTTCCAAGATGTCGACGTAAACACCGATGAAGAACTGCAGGATTTGCTCCACGGCGAAATGGTCATCTTGCAGAAAAAAAACGGCTATCGGTTCAGTGTCGACCCGATTCTCTTGACCTCTTTTATTGAGTTGAAAAAGGGCGATCAGGTCATCGACTTGGGAACAGGCAGCGGCATCATGCCGCTCATCCTAGCCAGTCGCCAAGTTGAGGCAAAAGCCGGATTTGTGGGCGTCGAAGTCCAGAAAACGATGGCCGACATGGCCGAGCGAAGTGTGACCGCCAACCATCTCGGAAAAAAGATCGACATCCGACACAGCGATATCAGGGATATCAAGAAAAGCTTCGCCGCCGATAGTTTTGACGTGGTGATCTCCAACCCGCCCTACGTCGCCGCCGGGACCGGGCGTGTGAATCCGGAAGACGAAAAAGCCGTCGCCCGGCACGAAATCAAGATCACGCTCGAAGAAGTCGTGATCGCGGCCCGTTACTTGATTAAGCCCAAGGGCCGTGCGTATTTCGTCTTTCCCGTCAAGCGTTTGACCGCCCTGTTCTGCCTGTGTCGGGCCCACAGCCTCGAACCGCGGCAGGTGCAATTCGTCCACGCCAACCATTCCTCCGGCGCCAAGCTCGCGATGCTCGAAGCTCAGCGCGACGCCGGCGTCTCATTGCATGTAAATCGGCCCATGTTCGTGTACAATATGGACGGCACCTACACCGAGGAAGTGGCCGTAATACTCAACGAACACGACTTCTTGGAAACTACCACGGAAACATGAAAGTAATCGTTACCGGCGCCGATGGGATGTTGGGCCAAGACGCCCTCATAGTCTTGGGCGAGCGCCTCGAAGTCTTCGGCGTTGATATTGACGACGCCGATCTTACCGACCTAGACCAAGCTCAGGAGCTGCTGGAAATGTACGCGCCTTCCTGGGTTGTCAACTGCGCCGCCTATACCGCCGTCGACCGCGCCGAACAGGAGCCCGACGCCGCTTTCGCCGTCAATGAAACGGCTACGAAAAATTTGGCGCTGGCCTGCCGCGGTCGCGGGGCGCGCTTGCTGCACGTTTCCACGGATTACGTTTTCGACGGCAAAAAAACCGATGCCTACCTTCCCGACGACGAGCCCGGGCCCCTAGGCGTCTACGGCAAAAGCAAATGGGCCGGTGAGGCGGCGGCACGCAAAGTGTTGGGCAACCGCTGCGTCATCCTTCGCACGGCATGGCTCCATGGTCCAGGCGGTCCGAATTTCGTCAGCGCGATCCTCGCAAAACTCAAAAAAGGCGAGCCCCTTCGCGTCGTCAACGACCAAATCGGCTCGCCGACTTACACCGGCCACTTGGCTGAAGCCATACTCGCGGCCATCGAAAGCCATCTGGTCGGCGTACATCACACCGTAGGCGGCGGACATTGTTCGTGGTTCGATTTCGCCAAACAAATCGCTGAGTTCGCCGGTTTCGCGGAAGCGGTGATCGAGCCGATTTCGTCTACCGAGATCGACCGACCCGCCCCGCGGCCCCAAAACAGCCGCCTGGATACGGCAAGCTTCACCGCCGCGACCGGATACCCTTTTCCCGATTGGCGCGAAGGGCTGGCCGCTCACTTGGTCCGCCTCGGTCTTCGATAAGCCTTCCCGGCGAAATTCGATTGCAATAGACGCCGTGACTTGATACTCTCCAAATATCCAGCGGGGGCGCGGACCGTTATGTTTGTATGCGTGGCCCGCGCGGAGTCTGGATTAAGGAGTTGTTACGGCAACTTCGCATCATCTCGGATCACGCCGACACACTCACCCCGCTGCTGATATAGTGTTTTGAGTATTGGGAAAGAAGAGGTTTGTCATGTTGGAAAAACTCGCGATGGCGTTGCTTCTTGTTTGTGTGTTTTCCGGCTTGGCGTGGGCCGACGCCGCTCCGCCCGATGACGACACCTGGTACGATGACGATACGGATATCGACGACGATACCGATATCGACGACGACACGGATATCGACGACGATACCGATATCGACGACGATGCGGGGGCGGCTGACGATGATGCAAGCGGTGACGATGACGACGCTAGTGCCGCCGATGACGACGCTAGCGACACCGATGACGACGCCGACGAAGGCGATTTAAATGACGGCGACGACACAAATAATGACGAATCGGGTTGCGGCGTCACCAATCGCCAATCCGGCTCGCTGATGTTCGCCGTGATGATGACCATCGGCCTGTTCGCCCTTGGATTGAGTTTGCGAAGAGTACAATAGGGGGCTAAGAGCGCAGCGAATGCCGCCCATGGAGACGATTATGAAGAAGTGGATTTTTGTTTTTTTGTTTGTGTCTCTTCTCCCCGTATCCGCCTTGGCTGATTGGGCCGATGACGACTCCTGGTCCTACGACGACGATTCGTCTGTCGATGACGACTCGAATGTCGATGACGATTCGAATGTCGATGACGATTCCGGGTCGACGGACGACGACAACGATAACGATAACGACAACGACAACGACAACAACAACGACAATGATTCCGGTTGCGGAGTGACCAACAAGCAATCCGGCTCGTTGATGTTCGCCGTGATGATGACGATCGGCCTGGTTGCATTTGCACTCAGTCTGCGTCGCGTCGCTCGAAAACCCGAGTGATTGCTTTTTTCGGGAAAGCAACCATGTTGAAGAAGCTGTTTTTATTGCTGGTTCTCGTTTTGGCGTGCACGTCCTCGGCTTGGGCCGACTACGCCCCGGGGCCCGAATACTACGACTTGTTCGAAGAGCGCTTCGACAACGATTTCCCGCCACCGGGGTGGCGAATCGAGCAAACCAATCCCGACATCACATGGCACCAGGACGAATGCCCCGACGCCGCGCACCGCTGCGCCGTCGTCTTCGGGTCGGCCGTCCCTTCCGACGAACGGCTGATTACCCCGACGTTCCAAACGCCGGATTGTTACGCGTATTACTTCGATATCGAGTTCGGGCAACAGGGCGAGTCTTTTGGCTTTTCGCCGAAAGATCCGCTTTCCCTGCAATACAGCTTCGATTACGGCGAGGCCGAAAATCCCACTTGGCAAAACTTGGCGGTCAGTGAATACGGCACCGCCAGTCTGTATACCCCTTACGACAAAATGGTAACCCTCGCGTTGCGTTACACCGGCACCGGCGGCAGCGGGTACCAAGTCAAATACTTCGAGGTTGGCTGCGAATACATGTACGACGGCGGCTACGGTGATGATGACTCGTACGACGACGACGACGACGACGACAACGACTCCGGCGGGGGCGGCGGCTCAAATAATTACGCCGACGACGATAGCAGCGAGGCCGGCGATAACGACGATGAGGAAAAGGACGACTCGACCGGCGGCTGCCATACTTCGTCGCACACCTCAGGGGTCGCCATGACCGCCATCATGCTCTCCCTGGGAATGCTCGCGTTATTGCTCAGCTTACGCGCGCGGCCGCGAGACTAATCGCGGAACTTCATCGGCACTTTGCCCCGCAGCATCCAAAGCCCCGCGCCCACCGACGCTGCCGAAAGCAATATCAACCCCAGGAACGGACCCGGCCCGTAGTGGATTTTCACCGCGTGGTAGAACGTCGGCACGGCACCCAATATCAACGCCAGGCAGGTTAACCCAAAGGCGAATCCCGGCCGCCCCGGCAGCACCGCAGCGCAGGCGGTCAGCGTAACCGGCATGGTCATCTGGAAGAGAAACAGCCCGATCGTCAGGACAATCGGGTTCGCCCCGCCGAACGCGATCAGCGGCGCCGAAATCAATAGCGCACCGACACTTACGGGTATCCAACCGAGGCGGTCGGAAATGATGCCGCCCATCGCCTTACCCGCGAACGCTGCCGCGGCCAGGCCGAACGATACGGTCTTGACCGTCTTGGGTAAATCGTAGCTGCCCGCGCCGCCGACCAAGGCGCGCACCGCAACGGAAAACAGCAGCAAAAACAGAATCAGCAGCGGCATTTTCACGTCAAGCAGCTTCGTTTTGCGCGTGTAGGGTATCTCCGGCAGTTTCGCCACCGCCGCGAAAGCGAACCCGGCCGCCAACAACACAAGGAACGGCCACGTGATTAGGAAATGCCCCTTGCCGACGTAAATGCCCATCGCCAAGCCAAGTGCGCCCGGCGCCACGAAAATTCCGGGAAAAGTCGCCCGCCCGGTGCGTACGTGCAGTGACACCGCCCCGGCCCCGACATGAAAGAACGCGTTGCCCACGCCCGCCACAATCATCGCCGCCCACGGATGGATGCGCATGGTCAGCACGGCGACGAATGCTAGAACGATTCCCGCCAACGTGACGGCCCGCTCGGCACGAAAGCGGTCGCTCGCGTATCCGACGAAGGCCTGCCCGGCAAAGGCCAGCAGGTCGTAGGACAACACCAGCGTGAAGGCGTCGCTCGGGTGTAATTCATGAACGAAAATCGTGCTGAAGATCACCATGACCGTCGCGGCGTCGACGATCGCATGGATGATCCCGTGCGTGACTGGGAAAAATCGCGGCGTCAGCAAATGAGAAAAAAACGTCCGGCCCGGTTCCACCGCTTGCACTTCGGCCATTACCCAACACTCCCATCAAGGTAAAAAATTCAAATGGCGAAAATCCAAAGAAGCAGCATCCGTCTCAGTATAGGCGATTTTTTTCACATCCCATAATGGGGATTTCGCTCTTCCCCGACGCGGCCCGGTGCGGTACTTTACGGCGTTTCAAGGAGAATACGCCCGTGAGCAAAACCGCCGTCCGCTATCACGAAATCGACATGCTCAAAGGCCTGGCGTGTGTGTTGATGCTCGTCGGCCACGCTATGCGTTCGCGCATGCCCGTGCCGCACACCTTCGACAAGATCGTGTTGCATTTCATGGATTTCTCGGGCCCGATTTTCTTCTTCGTCTCGGGCATGAACGTGATGACTTTCCTCGAACGCAACGCGGACAAACCCGGGTTTCGCGCCACGCGCTTCTACCTGGCCGCCGCCGCGGTGCTCTTCGTCCTGGGCTTTACCTACAACCTCAACCGCGCCAGCCCGGTCATGGATATCTTCCAGGGCGTGGCGGTGTGCACGGTCGTCGTCTATTTGCTGATGCGCCTGCGCATGCCGACCTTTGTGCACTGGCTGATCGTCATCGGTTTCTACGCCGTCTATTTGCTGACCCTCCGCCTGCCGGTCGAGATCGCGCCGCGCTTCGCCGAATTCCGCGAACTGCGGGCCCAAGTGCCGCTGGCCTCCGACCTCTTCGTATCGGGCATCAGCCCCGCCCTCGCCGCGCTGTTTGCGGCCATTCGACCGCTGCAACGATGGACGATGATCCACTTCGGTTTTCTGCAATGGATTACGTTTTTCTACGTCGGAGCGCTGTGCTACCGCAGCGTCACGCGGCCGAAGCCGCGCACGTGGCCCTGGTGGGCGCTGTTCGGCGTGCTGTTTGTGGTCGGGCCGTTTTTGGGATGGGGCGTGTTCGGTAGGGGGCAGAACCTGCTGGACGCGATCTTTCTCGACACCTTCCTGGACCTGATGTTGCGCGGCATTCCCAGCTACGTCGCCATGACGCTCGGCGGTGCGGGGCTGCTGTATTTGGTATCCCGGCGGCACTATCCGGGCGCGAGCGAGTATCAAAATCCCGTTTTGCGCTTCCTGGCGGACCGCAGCGAGATGCTCGGCAAAGAGAGCTTCATGTTCTTGATCGTCCACTGGTGGCTGATTTCGACCGTGCTCGCCGTGGAACACGCGTTGCCGCTCAATCCGTACCTGCGTTCGGCGCTGGTGATTGCCGGCACGGTGTTTTTCGTTCCCGTTTTCGCCCGCCTGCGCGACCGCCTCGCGGCCAAGTCGAGCTTCGCCACCAAGACCGCCGTGTTCATGATCGCCGGCCTGATGCTGACCTTTCTCTCGCTCGGCATCATCGGCGGTCTCGTCCGTGGTTTCGGCCCCTCGCCCTATTACATTGAAATTCCGCTGTACGTCAGCTACTTGGTCAGTTTCGGCTTCGCCTTCGTCTACCCGACGTTGCGACTCAAGCTGCGTCGTCGTTACACCACCGCGTTGCCGGCGGGTGAGGCATGACGCCTGGCGCAACGGACTCCAGCGCCTCCGCGCGCATTTCATACATTGACTTTTTCAAGGGCTTGGCTTGCCTGATCATGCTGCAATCGCACGCCATGCGCTTTCATATCGGCGACCCCGATTGCTTCGCCAACCTCCTCTTAGCCGTGCAGCCGCCCTTCGCGCAGCTTTTTTTCTTCGCGTCGGGCATGAATATCATTTTGGTACTGGAGCGATATCGCAGCCGCCCGCATTTTCCGATCACGGCCTACTACCTGTGGGGCGCGGTCATCCTGTTTCTCATCGGCTACCTGTATAGCTTCGCCCGCCTCTCGCTGAACACCTGGCAGATCTTCCAGGGCATCGCGGCGTGCATCGCCGTTGCGTTTTTGATGTTGCGAACCAAATGGCCGACGTGGGTTCACCTGCTGATCTGTTTCGGGTTGTACTTGGTCTACTTCCGCTTTCGCGTCGGGTTGGAGCCGGTGCTGATGTGGTACCGCAACACCCTGCCCGTCGGCGTGGCGCCCGACGACCCTGCGGCGATCATCGCCATGAAAACGATCCTCACCGGCCTGAGCCTGCCCCAGCGGTGGCTGTTTGCGAACTTCAGCCTCCTGCCGTGGGTTTGTTATACGATCCTGGGAGGCGTGGCGTTTCGCTCGGTGCGCGAGAATCCGCGGACCGCGAAGTGGTGGGGCATCGGCTTCGCACTTTGTCTGGCCGGCGGCTTCGGCTCGGCCTATTTGCCACTGGGTCTGCAAATCGGCGCACTGTCGGGCGACCAAGTCACCGATGCCCTATTTCGCCACGTTCCCTATCACGCCTTCTCGGCGCTGGGCATTTCGGGCCTGGCTTGGCTGGCCTGCCATTACGGATACGATCGGTGGAAGCGTCGCGGCAAGGTGGGGCGCGCGATCGCCGAATACATCGAGTTCCTGGGCATTTTCTCGTTCGTCTTCTTCTGCTTCCATTGGCTTTGCCTGAAATTGATGATCCACGCCTGGGGCCTGGCCGCTTCGTGGGGTTGGTTGCGCGGCGAGATGCCCATCCACCTGCGGTGGATCGTCGCCTTTGCCCTGGTTTGCCCGCTGATGGTGCCCGCCGCGCGACTGAATATTGCCTGGGGTAAGCGCAAGCATTTCGTTTCCGAAGCGGCGGCGTTCACGGCCGGTATGACGGTACTGTCGATTGTTCTGCTGCTGGCCAAGGCCGTGCGGCTGTCGAATTACTTCGCCTTTATCGCCTGCGTCGGCGCGGCATATCTCTATCCCGCCCTGCGCGGGTTGCTCAAGCAATATTACCAAGGTAAACAGGCCCAGCAGGTTTCTGCAGGTTGAAACCGGAGCGACGGTTCATCCGGCAACGAGGCGGAATGTGGCTGTAATACTCATCGTGGCATTTGCTTTGGCGCTCGACGCTTTCGCCGTGTCTCTCGTGGCCGGGGCGACCGCCGCCGACGTCGGGCTGCGGCGCACGCTGCGGCTGGCTTGGCATTTCGGCTTTTTCCAATCGTTGATGGCCTTCACCGGCTGGATCGTGGGCAGAACGATTGCGCCGTGGATCGCCCCCTTTGACCACTGGGTCGCTTTTGTTCTCCTACTGCTTGTCGGCGGCCGCATGTTGCTGGAAAGCAGTCGCGGCGAGGATGCGGACGCCCCGACGAAAGACATCACGCGCGGCAAGTCGCTGATCGTCTTGTCGATTGCCACGAGCATTGACGCCCTCGGCGTTGGGTTAAGTCTTTTCCTCTTGCCGGGCTCACCCTGGTTGGCCGTTCTTATCATCGGCGTCGTGGCGTTCGCGTTGACCGCCGTCGGCATGCAGTTGTCTCATTCGGTGGCCAAACTCATCGGTCTGGGCCGGTGGGCCGAAGCCGTGGGCGGCCTCGTGCTGATCGGGATCGGCTTGCACATCCTTCACGAGCACGGTGTATTTTAACCTCACCGCTTGCCGCTGCGACGCCGGGTTCGTACACTCGGCGGCATGAATTCAGCCGAATCCACCGTTCCAACGCCGCCGGGTCGGATTGACTACATCGACCTGGCCAAGGGCTTCGCGTGCCTGGCGATTATGTACGGACATGCCGTGGCGCCGTCGGTGGACCGCTTGTTTCTTGTTGAAAACGTGATCTTCACGTCTGTCTGGTTTTCGGCGCCGCTGTTCTTTTTCGCCTCGGGCATGAACGTGGTGACCTTCTTCGAAAAGAACGCCGGCAAAGCCGGTTTTCGCATGACGATTTTCTACCTGTTGTCGGCGCTCATTTTGATCATGCTGAGTGTCTGCTTTTCGGTAAACCGGGGCAGTTTGCGGATCCCCAACATCTTCCAAGGCATCGCCATGGGCACGGCGTTTACCTTCGTGCTCATCCGCCTGCGCCTGCCAAACTGGGCGTTGGCCGCGATCTCGCTGCTGATTTACATCCCCTGGGTGTTCTTTTGGGAGGCCCAATTACCGGCCATCGAAGCCATCCGCTCGCTACCTTTCACCGAAGAGCCGGAGCCGACTTTTCGGCAATGGATTGATCACGTTCCCGTCATCTGGCGCGCCTTCGGTCTGCACTTTTCCTTTTTGCCGTGGACGTCTTACGTGCTGGTCGGGGCGGCGGCGTTCCGCAGCGTGCGAAATAATCCGGCAACCGCGATTCGCTGGGCCGTGTTCTTCCTCCTGGTGATGCTGGCGGCGATACCGGCCGCGCTGGCGCCGCGGTGGAGTTCGCAGGTGCTGCTGCAACAGCACTTCTCGGACATGATGGCCCGCAACACGCCGTTCTTCTTTCTCCTGTGGTACGCCCAGTGCGGTCTGTTTTTTCTCGCCCTTAATCGTTGGTACCGCGGCGCGGTGACGATGAAAGAGGGCGTGATCAAGCGCGCCTTCACGTTTACCGAGTTTCTCGGCCGGCAATCGTTTCTTTTTCTGGTTTGGCATTGGGTCTTCTTATCGATACTGATCATCGTCGGGAAATTCATCGAGCAGTCCGTCCGTTTCGGTTCCATTCATCCCGTTCACTACATCCCGTGGCTCACCTGCACGCTGCTGATCGTCCTCACCATGCGCTGGATTACCGGAGTCGGTGAGAGATGGCGGGCCAGCCCCGGTTTTCTCTGGCAAGCGTCTTTGGTTCTGGTGATCTTCACCTTCCCCGGACTCGCCGCGTTTATCCGCCGTGGCTACACGCCGTTTCTCACGACGTTCTTCTCTTTCCCGGCCTGTCTGGCCTTCGCTTTTATGTATCCGGAATTGCGATTCCGTCTGCGCCGTAAGTTAACGCGTTCCGCAGCTTGACGATCCCTACCGGAGATTGCTAGCGTTTGGCGTCCATTTGGAGGAGATCCATGCGCTTTCGGCATGTTGCCCTTTTTGCCCTTTTCACCCTGGCGTTGTCGGTGGTGTTGGTCGCGGCTTGCCAACCTCGGGGAGGCCCGCCGACCGACAAGCCCAACATCATCCTGATCAGCATCGACACCTTGAGGGCCGATCACGTCGGTTGTTACGGATACCCTGTGCCGACCACGCCGCACCTGGATCAGCTCGCCGCCGAGGGCGTGCGTTTTGAACGCGCACTATCCAACTCGCCGTGGACGTTGCCGAGCCACGTGACCATGCTCACCGGCCAGGAAGTGGGCGTGCACAATGTTCGCTACTCGAAAAACGCCTTGGCCGATTCCGCTCTGACCATCAGCGAAGTGCTCAAAGATAACGGTTACGCCACGATCGGATTCGGCAGCGCACCGTATCTAAAAAAGTTGTACGGCTTCTCCCAGGGTTTCGACGTCTATGACGACGAACTGGCGCATGTAAGCTACAAAGAAAGCCACGAAGCGGTCACCGCGAAGAAGGTCGTGGATAAAGCGCTGGACCAGATCGACAAGCATCGCCGGGATAATTGGTTCGTTTTCATGCACGTGTGGGATGTCCATTACGATTACGTCCCCCCGGCTCCCTACGACAAGAAATTCGTCGACCCGAATTACACGGGCCGGTTCCGCATGAAGAAATGGGAAAAGAACAAGAAGTTCCGGCTCGGCATGGATCCGGCCGACTTCGCGTACGTCATCTCCCAATACGACGGCGAGATCGCCTGGGTCGACAGCCAGCTCGGGCGCTTGTTCCAAGCCCTCAAAAAGCGGGGACTCTACGATAATACGGCGATCATCATCACCGCCGACCACGGCGAGGAGTTCCTTGACCACGGGCAGAAAGGTCACGGCCACTCGCTTTACGACGAACTGATTCATGTGCCGTTGATTATCAAGGCGCCGAAAGTCCAAGCCGGCGGCGCCATCGCTTGCCCGGTAAGCCTGGTCGATCTGTTCCCGACGATCGCCGCGTGGTCCAAAGCGCCGCACGTACCCTACAAGGGACCGGGGCAGAACCTGCTGGAATTAATCGCCGGCACGCGCACCTGCGATTCCAGCCGCCCGCTGTTCGCTGAAACGAAGATGTCGAATCTCGACAAACTCCACGCCTACAAGCGCGGTTACGAAATGATGATCGAAAAGGGCCGGGTGAAATACCACAACCGCGTCACCGAACCCTTGCGGGAATTGCTGTTTGACGTTGCCGCCGACCCCGACGAGCAAAACAATCTCGTCGCCGATCGGCAGGAAAACTTGCTCGAGATGCAATCCGCCATGCGCGATTACAGCCGTGACAACGCTGCGCAACGACGCAAAAAACGCATGGCGAAGCGGACCAAACTGGACCGCAAAACCCGCGAACAACTCAAAGAGTTGGGTTACATCAACTAACCATGAGCGCCCTGCCGCACTCCACATCGTTGGTCGGCGAAATGGCCGATGAAGTCGCCGCCTGCCTGGCAGACTACGATCTTATCCCGCCCGGCGCGAAAATCGGTGTGGCCCTCAGCGGCGGCTTGGACTCCTGGGCGGTGGCGGCGCTGTTGGCCGAATTGGTCGCGGCGGGTCGAATCGACGCCCATTTGACCGCCTTGCACGTCGAATTGGGCCACCCCGGGTCGCAGGACCGGCTGCAAGCCTTGCTGGAGGGTTGCCGCGCCGCGTCCGTGCCACTCGTCGTGCACCATTCGACCATCGGGCCGGAATCCGTGGCCGACGGGGGCAAACGGCCCTGTTTTCTTTGCGCCCGCCGCCGCCGTCAAGCGTTGTACGAACTGGCTGACAGTTTAGAGATCACGCACATCGCGACGGGTCATCACCGTGACGACGTGTTGGCCTCATTTCTGCTTAATTTGTTGGAAAATCGGGAAATCAGCACGTTAATGCCCGCCCAGCCGGTGTTCGACGGTCGTTTCGTGCTGATCCGCCCCCTGTATGCGCTGCCCAAAGACCGGCTGGCCAAGTTGCACCGCCAGCAAGAGTTCCCCGTACAGCCCTCCGGCTGCCCGATAGACGGCGCGACGCGACGTAGCGAATTAGCATCGTGGCTGGAAGAAATCGAGGAATCCCGCCCGGGAACCAAGGATGCCCTCTTTCAAGCCTTACACCGCGCCAAACCCGATTTCCTGCCTCGTCGTCGATAAGAAGCATCGACAAATCATCTCGGCGAACTTATTCTAGTACTATACGGCTTGGCCGCCACGATAGGAGACGTGAGGAATGTCGGCTGATTTTGAAGAAAAAGATTCCCGTGCCGTGCTGCGTTTTCGCGCACTTTTTGATGCTCAACCATTTTGCGTGGCCCACATCTCGGATCAGGGAATCATCCTCGATATCAACCAAACAGGTTGCGATCTGCTCGGGTATGCTCGCGAGGAGCTGATCGGCGAGCCTATGAGCCGTATGGTCCGCGAAAAGGACGCGGCCGAAAGCCACGATCGTTTCGAACGCTTGCTGCGAGGTGAAGATCTTCCATCCTACCAAGACGTTTTGGTCACCAAGACCGGACTCGAACTTCCCATGGAGATCACCACGACGGCCACAGTCAGCGCCAGGGGTGAGGTAGTCATTCAAAGCATCGGCCGAGATTTGCGTGACGAGCTGGAAACCCAAAAAAAGCTGCTGGCCGCCACACGGCTCTTTGATGTTTTGATGAGATCCACAGTCGACCTGATCGTGGTGAAGGACCAACACGGTCGCTTCACGCGCGTCAACCAAGCTTTCCTCGATATTACCGGCCGCACCGAAAGCGAAGTCATCGGCCGTACGAATATCGACCTGCTCGGGCAGGAGCACGGCTCGGTCGTGGCGATCGAGGAACGGCAGGTACTAGACCAAGGCGTCACGGTTCGTTCCGAAAGCACGTACATGATCGCTGGAAACGAAGTCGTGCTGCAATTCACCAAGACCCCGATTCGCGACGAGACGGACGAAATCATCGGCCTGGTCGGCATCGCCCGCGACATCAGCGACGAGCGGGCCGTGGCGCAGCAAATCGTCGACGCCCAAAAGATGGACGCCGTGGGCTCTTTGGCCGGCGGCGTGGCGCATGATTTCGCCGATTACCTGACCAACATCATCGGCAACTTATCGACCGCGCAAAGCAAATTGGCGGAGGGCGAAGACGCTGCGGAAAATATCCACGCGGCGTATGACGCTGCCGAAGCGGCCTCGGAATTGACCAACCGCCTGCTGCACCTGGCGCGTGACGGTTCAAGTGCCCGGGACGCGGTTGACTTGGCGCAAATCATCCATGATCTCCGCTCGTTGCTGCACACAACCTTCGACAAAAGCCTCCACGTGCGGATCCGCGTTTCGCCGGATTTATGGCCAATAGACGCCGACGCAAGCCAAATCAAAAACATGATCATGCATCTGTGTCTGAACGCCCGTGACGCCCTTCGTGAAAGGCACGCGCAACCCGAAGCCGTGATGGACGGAACGCCATGGCTTGAGATTGCGGCCGAGAACATCGAATTGCGGCCCGAGTTCGAGGCCAACAACCATTCCCACAATCGCCATGGGGAATTCGTGAAGCTGACGATCTCCGACAACGGCGGCGGGATGACCGCCGAAGTGAAAGCGCAAATATTCGAACCGTTTTTCTCCACCAAAGGCTCTTCAAGTCGCAGCGGCCTAGGCTTGTCGATGGTCTACGCTGCGGTGGCCAACCACGGCGGTTGGATACGAGTCGAAAGCGAGCCGGGCCTCGGCACCGATTTCATCGTTTTCCTGCCGCGCGGCAGCGCCGACGTCGTGGACGATTCGGCCGTGTCGGAGCAACCAACCGAAAGCGAAATGAAACCCGATCTGACGGTGTTGATCATCGAGGACAAGGAGCAGATTCGCGCCTACTACGAACGCGTGTTGGTGGGTGAGGGGTACGAAGTATTCTCCGCCGGCGGCGGCGCGGCCGGATGGGAGATCTTGGAAGCGCACGGGGCGGACATCGACCTGATCTTGCTCGACCTGCTCATGCCCGAAATGTCGGGTAAACATTTCCTGGAAATGATGGTACAAAACGACGTGAGCATTCCAGTTCTCGTATGTACCGGTTATCCGGGAGATTTAGCTCGGCGAGAATTGGAACACCTCGGGGTGGCGGATTTTCTCGGAAAGCCCTTCACCCCAAATCGATTACGCGCCAAAGTACGCGCTGTGATCGATAAACATCGGTAACAATAAGCAAAACCTTTCTGCGAGAGTTACACATGGGATTTTTGGGTTGGATCATTCTCGGTGGTTTGGCCGGCGCGCTCGCCTCGTCGTTGTCGGGGCGTGAATCCGGCTGCGTGATGAACATCATTCTCGGTATTGTCGGGGCGATCGTCGGCGGCGTCTTGTTTCAATCCCTCGGCGGTTCCGGCGTTACCGGCTGCAATATCTCCAGCTTGGCGGTGGCCGTTTTCGGCGCCTTAGTGGTTCTCGCGTTGGGGCGCTTTCTCAGAAGCCGGCGCTGATTATCCGACCACTTGCATCAAAAATGTCGTTTCATTAGGCTGAAGCGGATGATGGATCTCAAAATCAACTACCGACCCGCTCGGGCTGTCGATGCCGATCAAGTGCATCGCCTGATGACTGCGGTCGCCGATGAAGAAGGTGCGCTGACCGCCTCGGCCGACGAACTTTCGCCGGAAGATATCCGCGGCCGCATCCGCAACGCGACCAACCGCCGCAACCGGATATTTTACGTCGCCACCGATGATGAGCGTGTGATCGGCATGGTCACCCTCGAATCCCGTCCGTTTCGCGCGCAGGATCACGTGCGATACCTCAGCGTCGCCGTAGACCCGCATTACCGCCGGCGGGGGATCGCCCGGGAACTCATGAGAATCGCTTTGGAATGGGCTCACGATGTGGACAAAGTCCAAAAGATCGAAACCCAAGTGCGCTCGATCAACGAACCCGGTATCACGCTGCTGAAAAAGCACCATTTCCACATGGAAGGCACCTTGGTGCGACACACCCAGCTTTCCAACGGGAAACAAATCGACGATCTGATTCTGGCGCGATTCGTCGACAACAGCAGCGCTTCGACGGAATCGTAAAGCACTCCCCGCCCTTTTCGACCCCACGTACGACTTATTGATTTCTGGAAGATGCTGCGGTGCGAGCGACTAGCGACGAGGCTGGGTCGCCGCCATGAGCGATGTCGCGTTGGCGCGCGCGGCCGACGTGATTTCCTCGCCGCCCAACATCCGCGCCAACTCGTTCACCCGGCCCTCCGCCGACAGCGCCTCGACGCGCGTGTGCGTCCGCCCCTGAATGGCGGTCTTTTCCACCAAGTAATGATGATCGGCTTGGGCCGCGATCTGCGGTAGATGCGTGATGCACAGCACTTGGTGCTCGCCGGCGACTTCCCGCAATTTTCGGCCGAGGCGTTCAGCTTGCGCCCCGCCGACGCCGGCGTCGATTTCGTCGAAGATAAGCGTCGGCACCGGAAAATGGCGCGCCAGCACCCGCTTGATCGCCAGCATGATGCGCGACAGTTCGCCGCCGCTGGCGATGCGGGCCAGGGGCCGCGGCAGTTCACCTACATTGGCGCTGATCAGGAATTCGACCTCGTCGGCGCCGTTCGCATCGATGCGGAGTCCGTCGATTTCCAGGCCGCCCGCCGATAGCGGCTCGACCGCCACGGTGAAACTCGTTCCCGACATATCCAAATCGGCCAACTCGCGTTCCACTTCCCGCCGCATCTTTTTCGCCGCTTTCCTTCGCGCACCGGACAAGCGACGCGCCGCTGCAGACACCTCGTCGCGCAATCGCAGGCGCTCGTCGGCTAAGTTCCGCAGATTGCTCGACACGAGATCCAACGCGGCGATTTCGGCGACGGCACGCTCGCGCATGGCCGACACCTCGGCCAACGAGCCGCCGTATTTCTTTTTCAAATCGCCAAGCGCGTACAGCCGATCCTGCAACTGCTCCAGCCGGGCCGGGTCGAAATCGAGCGATTCGGCATAATCCCGCCCGCGCGCCGCAATATCCTCGGCCAGCGCGACCAGTTCTTCCAAGCCCTTCTGAAGCTCGCCGAGGCGCGCGTCAACATCGACCTGTTCCTCGACCTCGCGCAGCAACTCGCCCGCCGATTCAACCACCGCGCCTTCGTCACGGTCGTACAAAACTTCGCTGACCGACCGACCGGTGCGGATCAGGTTTTCCGCGTGAGACAACACCTTGATCTCGGCCGCCAGTTCCTCATCTTCGTCCTCGCCGATTTGCGCGCCGTCGATTTCTTCGATGACGAAACGCAGATAGCCAAGCCGCGCCTCGCGGTCGGCGTCCTGCTTCGTCAGCCGCGCGATCTCCTTGTCGAGATCCTTGAGTCGTTCCACCATATCGCCCAGCACGTTCCGATCGCCGGCGCATGAGGTGTAGGCATCCAAATACAGCATGTGGCTTTCCGGTCGCATCAAGCCCTGCGCCTCGTGCTGACCGTACAGATTGAGCATCGTTTCGCCGAAACGCCGCAACGCAGCCAGGGTGACATCCTGTCCGGCGATCTCTACGCGGTTGCGCCCCGTGGTTTGCAGGACTCGCCGTACCGTCAAGGGGTCAGCGGTCGGGAGCCCCTCCTCCTCCAGGGTGCGTCGGCCGGCGGGCGCAATGTCGTTGAATACGGCGACGATTTCGGCATCGTCGCAGCCGGTACGGATCAGGTCGCTGGTCGCACGCCAGCCCAACGCCAGGCCGATGGCCGTCACGATGATCGATTTGCCGGCGCCGGTCTCGCCGGACAGTACGTTGAGGCCGTCGTTGAATTCGACCTGGACGTCCTCAATCACGGCCAGTCGACGTACGGTCAACGTGCGTAGCATGGCTTCATCGAGCTCCGTAATGCAGCTTGTCGCGTAACAATTCGAAATACGTGCGCTTCGGGCTTTGGATGACCAGCAGCGGTTGCTCCGACAATTCCGTCACGACCCGGTCGCCCATGTTCAGCTCTTGACCGGCTTGGCCGTCAATGGTCACGAAGACCTCGGCGTCGTCGACCAGCTCCAATTCGATTTTTTGATCCGCCGGCACCACGAGCGGCCGGTTTGACAGCATGTGTGGACAAATCGGTGTGACGACCAGGCAATTCGTCTGCGGATGCACGATCGGCCCGCCCGCCGCCAGATTGTAGGCGGTCGAGCCGGTCGGCGTGGAAATAATCAGGCCGTCGGCGCGGACGATATTCATGTAGATGCCGCCGACCGCGATGCGCAAATCGTAGATGCGGGCCAGCGCCGTTTTGGTAATCACCACGTCGTTGAGCGCCGAGTAACTGGACGTTTCGCCGTCGGTAACGATATCGACCTGCAGGCGCATGCGGCGAATGATCGTCGCCTTTTCCGCCAGCACCAAATCGAGCGATTCCTGGACCTCGTCCCGGCGAATCTCCGTCAGGAACCCCATGCTGCCGAGGTTGACGCCCATAATCGGAGCCTGCCGGCCGCCCAGGAGGCGCGCCGCCGCCAGAAACGTGCCGTCGCCGCCCAGAACGATCACCATGTCGCACTCGTTGAAGACCTGCTCGGTCGGTTGCCCCTCGCCGATGTTGTACATCTTCGCTTCGTTTTCCGGCACCAGGGGGGTCAGCCCGCGCCGCGATATCCAACGGATGACGTGCTTGGCCAAGGTCCCCGCTTCGGATTTGTTGCGTTTGATGAACACGGCCACTTTCTCGATGCCCATTACCAGACCTCCCAACCTTCGGGTACCTGGGTTTCCGCGGGTCGCTTGTTATCATCTTCGAAGTAATCCGAACGCTTGATTCCCGTGGGCGGTTCGTGAATCGGAAACTCGGGCTTGATGCCTTCGACCGGATATTCCCCGGGATTGCTGTCCTCGGATTCGAACTCCCGCCGACTCCAGTAATGCACGAAACCCTGGTACTGCGCCAGCCGATGAAACGCGTATTCTTCTTGGAAAAACTTGTCCGCCACCAAATTCCGGCCCGCCAGATGCACAATTCCCCGCCGCAAGACCCATTCCGGCACGGGTACGGCGACCCTTCGCAGTTGCAGGAATATGTAGTCGGGCTTTTTTTCCTGAAGCACGTAGCGGCTGTTGAAACGCCCGTGACCCGGCGCGCTTTTGCTCAAGTCGGTCGGTGTTTTGGCGATGACCGGGTCGGTCAGGCCGACCAAATCTACGATCGGCATGCCCGAGCAATAGCCGAAAGCCCCGATGGCGATCAGGGCCGCCGACGTGTCCGGCGGCGATGTTCCGGCCATGCTTTGGCCCAACTCACACCAGCCCGCGGCTTGGGCGCCGTTGCGCACGAAGTTGATTCCGGCATTTTTATAGAACATCGCCAACGCGAAGCTTAGCGGCAGCAACAACACGACCAACACCCACAGTGCCGGTCGTAGACGCATGGCGGCCAAATTCGGGTTCGTCCGGTTCATCGTGTCGCGCAATACCCGCACGCCCTCGACCAAGAGCAACAACATCGGAGCGATCGTCGGCACCAAAAACCGGCCGAGCGGAAAGTGGTCGCCGCCCACGTACACCACGGCGACGATCTGCGTGGCTACGACGCCCAGCGTGCCCCACCACCACGTCGGCAGTTTCGCGCGCGTCATGATCACACCACCGACCAACGCCAACAGCAAATAGGGGATCAACGTCGTATTCGCGAAGTCGAACACGTACATCAATCCCGTGGGCACGAGGGATATCCCAGCCCCGGCGGTCTTGGCGTAATACGTGTTCGGCTGCCACTGCCCGAAATATGCGTGCCGCCATAAGAGAAACGCTCCATAGCCGATGGCCACGATCAACATCGGCGCCATCACCCGAGCCAAGCGCCGATCCGGCTTGGCGAAGAATAGCCAGAGGGTGAAAGGAGCCGCCAACAAAATCATTTCCGGGCGCGTCAGGGCCGCTGCCAGCAACAGCACGCCGCAGCCGGCAGCCTGCAACCGGCCACCCTCCTTTTCACCGGCCGCCGTCGCCGCGTAGATCGCCGACAGCAACAGGGCCGCGGCAAGGGTCGTCTCCATACCCGAAGACGCATAGGCGAATACACTGGGGTGAAACATGAGAAAGGCGATACCGGCCACCGATAGAGGCGTTCTTAGGCGCTCCGAGGAAAACCGCGCCAAGAAAGAGATCAGCAACGCGACAAGCGCCGCGTGGGACAGCACGCCGACGGCCAAGGCGCCCAGCCGCACGCGGCCGAGAACCTTCGCGAAGGCCGAGAGTATCAGCACGAACAAAGTGGACGAATACCCCTCGACCTTCTCCCCGATGTTGAATACCAAACCGTGGCCGGCGGCGAAATTCTCCGCGTAACGGAAGGAGATAAACGCGTCGTCGATGGCCGAAAAGGAACCCAACCGCACGGCCATCAGCAACACGACCGCCAGTCCGAGGAACACGATAATCAGCGCGAGTTTACGAACCAAGTGACTCTCCGTCGTCAAAAAACGCCCGGATTGTACCTTTCGTTTGGGCCTACGTAAAGAAATTCCATTTGGAATCGCCTCCGAATTATAGGATAACGTCAATTGAAAAGACGCCCTTAAAGGCATCGGCCGGGGTGATATCAAGGAAGGTACGGATGACCAAGGACCTATTTTCCGGACCGGACGAAGCGCCGAAAAACGCACCGCTGGCCGAGCGGATTCGCCCGCACCGCCTCGAGGAAGTCGTTGGGCAGGAGAAAATCATCGGCCCGGGCAGCATGCTGCGCGATGCGCTAGTGTCCGGTGACGTACCCTCGCTGATCTTCTGGGGCCCGCCGGGCAGCGGCAAAACGACGATCGCCCGCTTGATGGCCGCCTACGTGGAAGCGGCTTTCGTCAACTTTTCCGCGGTCCTTTCCGGCGTGAAAGAGGTGCGGCAAGTCGTGGAGGAAGCCCGCCAACGCCTGCACATTCACGGTCGCAAGACGATTCTCTTCGTCGATGAAATTCATCGTTTCAACAAAAGTCAGCAAGACAGTTTCCTGCCGCACGTGGAGGCCGGCACGATCGTTCTGGTCGGCGCCACGACGGAAAATCCCAGTTTCACGATCAACTCCGCGCTGCTGTCGCGCTGCCGCGTGGTGACCCTCGAGCCGCTGGGCCCGGCCGATATCGAGGCCCTGCTGAACCGCGCTTTGACCGACAAGCAACGCGGCTTGGGCGGCCGAGGTTTGACCATCACGCCCAAGGCTCTGGACCATCTCGCCCAGCAGGCCCACGGCGACGCCCGCGTGGCGCTCAACGCCCTGGAAATCGCCGCAGCCGGCGAGTTGCCCAAAATCGACGGCATAACGACCGTCACCCTCGAAGTCGCCGAGAAAGCGATTCAAGCCAAAGCCCTGCTTTACGACCGCGGCGGCGAGCAGCACTACAATGTGATCTCCGCCTTCATCAAATCCATGCGCGCTTCCGACCCCGACGCCGCTTTGTACTGGCTCGCCAGGATGATCGAAGCCGGGGAAGACCCGATGTTCATGGCGCGGCGCATCGTGATATTCGCCGCCGAAGACGTATCCAACGCCGATCCACGCGCCCTACCCCTGGCGACCGCGGCCATGCAGTCGGTCCACATGATCGGCATGCCCGAGGCGCGCATCATCCTCGCTCACGCCGTGACCTACCTGGCGTGCGCCCCGAAAAGCAACGCCAGCTATGTGGCGCTGGAGGCGGCGGCGCGGGAAGTCAAGGAACGGGGACCGCTGGAAGTGCCGCGTCATTTGCGCAACGCGCCGACCAAGTTGATGAAAGAGCTTGGCTACGCGGACGGCTACAAATACGACCACGATTTTCCCCATCACTTCGCGGGCCAACCGTGCCTGCCGCCGGAAATCGAGAACCAGCAGTTCTATCACCCGAGCGACCAGGGTTTGGAAGAGCGAATCAGCCAACGCCTTGATTGGCTGCGCGAACACCGCGAGAAGTATCCCCAAAAGAAATAGCCTGTGATACACTGCGGCGGTTAACGATGTGGAGACCTCGAATCATGAAACGTGCCTTGCTTCTGCTTATCGCCCTGCTGGTTCTGTTGTCCGCCATCACGCTCGTCGGTTGCAAAGATGAAGACGATGACGACGACGATGACAATGACGACGATAATGACGACAACGACGACGATAACGACGACAACGACGACACCGTCGACGACGATACGGCCGATGACGACACTGGCGGCGACGATGACGACGATGACGACGACGATGACAACAACGACGATGACGACGACGTCACCCCGCCGCCCCCGGTCACCAACGAAGCTCGGGCCGCCGGTTTCCAGCTTTTCTACAAGGAACGGGTCGATCGCCTGCTACTGGCGTGGAACCGCTTCGGGCTGGTGGGCGACGCCTGCTTCGGCACGAACATCCACAAGCACTTCATCGCCAAAGACGACAACTATTACGAAATCCAAGGCGGTGAAACCGATAACAACGACATCGGCCTGACCGTTTGGACGACCTGGAATACGTCCAGGCATTTCGCCGGCCGCAACATCGAACTGAGCCTCATCCGCATGTTCGAAGGCATGGCCTTCTACGAAGCCGTGTCCGGCCACAGCGGCCTCACCTCCCGCGAAGTGATCCCGGGCTGGACGCGCATCATGAACGGCGTGGACGACACGATCACCCGGACGCGGTACGGCAATCCCCTCACGCCGCCGGTGACCTATGCCGGAGATCTCGAACAGGAAATGCTCGATACGTTCTACGATGGGATCATCGTCAAATACCGCGAGAACCCCGGCGAGTACTACTGGAACCTCAAACCGATCGTCGAACTGGAAAACTACGCCGTCACGTGGGTGTTTTCGGATTTCGACGACTGGCTGCACATCTCCAATTGCTGCGGCTCGTGGATGCGCTCGAAAACCGGCATCTGGGAAGACGCCTGGTGGGGTAACCACAACAGCCGCGACAACTTCCCCGATATGGCTCTGGGCTACCTCGCGGCATTTGAAGCGGCCGAAGATACCTCGCTCCCGAGTGACGTACGCACGTCGGCCCAACTGGCCGCGGCGGCCGGGCACCGCGTGGGCGACCGCATCATCGGCGACCGCACGATCCAGATGACCGTCGATGAGCATCACGACTATTTCACCTTCGTGCCCGGGGGGCAGGTACGGCCCGACGGACGCACCGAATGGCAGGATTTGGGCTCGCTGGCCTCCTGCACCACGGCGTACCTGGCCAAGGCGATCACCACCGAAGGCCTCGACACACCGGTCCCGGTGCTGCCCATGTCCGGTTCGGTCGAAAACTCGGCGATTCAGGAATTGCTGCGGTTGCTGGGCTTCGAGGACATCCCGATTCCGGCCAAGCGCTGCAAATCAATTGACGATGCGTTCTTCGGCCTGACGTGGCGCGAGTTTCTCGATGCGGAAGTCTTCGGTGTCGGCTTGTGGGACGTTGCGTTCTTCGTCGCCGAGATCTTCCCGGACCTGTTCCCGACGCTCGTCGGCTCGACCGGCGACGATTTCAAGGAAATGGAAATGGGCGCGATGGCCTTGTGCTACTACGCCGACACCCACGGCAAACCGGATTTGCTGAACGAGTCTCGGCAGCACTTGAGCAATCTGATCGATATGCACTACATCCTGGCCGAGTTGGCCTATGCGGGCAAAGCCGCCATGGCCGGCACGGAATACGAAGCCAAATGGGACGACGTCATCGCCTCGACCCAAGAGCATCTCTACGTCGCCGCGTACATGGGCAGCATGTACGGCATCGAGGTCAACTTGGAGGACCTCGACGGCTTCTCCATCGGCCATAGCCGCGCCAACTACCTCGAATCGGTTCTTTCCTTCGGCGACACGTCGCCTTGGGCGCAGATCGACGACACGGAAATCATGGCGCGCATCCAGAACGAACTCGACCGCAAAGCGGATAATGAGCCGTGGATCGTCGAACGCTACTGGGACCGCTTCAGCGACGGGCCGCCGATCCGCGTCAAGGAAGGCGGCGTCGGTTACGAGGCGGAAAACTGGGCCGGTGAATGGAGCGACGTCGAAACGCCGTGGCACCAATCTTGGAGCGCCAACCATCTGCTTTACGAAATGCCCCTGTGCACGAACGCGCCTTGGGTGTTTTCGTGCGAATGGGCCGCTCTCGGTTGCGCCCGCCCCGATCTGGACGACTCAGGGAGCGTCGACACCGGCGATCAAACCGCGCACGACGCCCTGCTGGTCACCTATGACGGAGTGCCCTGCGACGCGGGCAACGAGTGGTGCGAGGGAGCGGACCTCGATCAGAGCGGTTACGCAGATCAAGACGACGCCGATTTCATGGCCGCCGCGCAGGGTTGCACGCGGTAGCCTTTGGCGTTTACCGTCATTGCAAAAATAACGCGTCTATTCTGGGGAGGATACGATGAAGCTTTCTCTTTCCACGTTCCTTGTGCTGTTCATGGCTTTCTCATTTGCTTTTGGGCTGACCCTCGCCTGTGACGACGACGATGACGACGACGACGCGGCCGGCGATGACGACGACACCGGCGACGACGATACCGGCGGCGACGACGATACCGGCGGCGACGATGACACCGGCGGCGACGATGACACGGCCTGTCCCGACGCCGATGGTGACGGCTTTACCGACGCGGCCTGCGGCGGCGAAGACTGCAACGACGCCGACGACACGATCTATCCGGGCGCCGAAGAAATCTGCGACGACAACATCGACCAGGATTGCGACGACGTCGCCGATGATGGCTGCCTCGCAGTCGAAATCGAAACCATCGTCGAAGACGGTTTTTTCTGCCCGACGCTCATGTCCAGCTACGTGCGTTGCCACGATCTCGCCTACGATTCGGACGGCAACCCGCACGTCGCCTTCTGGGAAGCGGGCGAAGGCGACCTGAAGTACGCCACCAAAACCGCCAAAGACAAAGACTGGACGATCGTATTCCTCGACTCCGAAGGCGACGTCGGCCGCGACCCGTCCATTGCCGTGGCCCCCAACGGCCGTATCGGCATTGCCTATTACACGAGCGGGAGCAAGGAAATTCGTTACGCTTGGAAAGATCCCGGCGGGGATTGGTTGATCATCTCGCTCGGCGCCCATGGCGGTCTCTTGGAAATCGGCGGCGATCCGCATATTCAATTCGACGATTCGAATATGGCCCACATCACGGCCATCAAGTTCGCGCTCGCCTGGAACATTATGTACCACCAGGAGTTCAGCCTCGGCGCGTTCAACAGCACGCGGATCTACACCGAAGGTACGAGCGCGTTCGGCGCCGACTTCATGCTCAACGCCGCCACCAACATGGCCGGAATCGTGCGGCACTACGATGACTACACCGACGGCGTCAATCGGATTTTCTACGGCACCTATGACTTCACCAACGAGGCGACCGAGGAGGATATCGACGACTTCTCCGACGCCGAAGTCTCGACGCTATTCAACGCCTTTGCTTTCGACGGCAACGACGTACCTCACGTCTTCTTCCAGCGCGGCATGCCCATGACGATCATCTTGGCCCAGAAGATCGAGGGCACGTGGCAGAAGTCCAGCCTGCCTGATGATGACCATGCACAATTGACCGGACCGCTGTGCGCCGACCGGTCGCCCGACGGCACGGTGTGGGTATCCTACGGCAGCGATTTCCCGCTTACGCCGATCATCGGCCACCTTCAGGGTGAAGACTGGACCTTCTACGAAATGTTGGATAATGGAGCCGGCGAATACGGCAAATCCGCCAGCTTGGCGGTGGCGCCGAACGGTTTGCCGGGTGTGACCTTCACCTACGAGCCGGATTTCGTCAACGGCGAACTCCGTTATGCGAGGCTGACGGGCACGCTCCCGGTGGACTAGCGCTACAGCAACGTTACAAACGCGGCCAGGTCGTCCACGAGCACGGCGGCCTGGCCGAGATCTTCATCCGCCAAATAGCTGCGCACCGCCACGACGAAACAACCCGCCGCGTTCGCGCTCCGGATGCCGAATGGCGCGTTTTCGACGGCCACGCAACGCCGCGGCGGTAAGCCTAGCTGCATGGCGCTGGTCAGGAACGGCTCGGGATTGGGCTTGCCGCGCAGCACTTCGTCGCCGGTCACCGAAGCGTCCAGATACTCGCGTAACTCGATCGGGAAGATATCCTGCCATTCGGCGCGGCTGGTGCCGGTCACCAAGCCGATTTTCAGGCCCCGCTCGCGGCAGACGCTGAGCGCTTCGATAGCCCCCGGGAAGAGTTTGGGCGCTCGCGCCAGTTCGGCAAAACGTCGCTCTTTAGCTTCCAGCAGCGCGCGCATCCTGGCTTTGGTGCCCATCAGCCCGGCCGCCTTGATGAAATCACGCGCCGACACTTCGCCTTTTTCCCCTTCGCGCAAGTACACTTCGTGCTCGTCGATCTCCAAGCCCAGTTCGACCCCGGCGGCGACCCAGGCTTCGACGTGCGCGCCCATGGTGTCCAGCAACACGCCGTCCATATCGAACAACACGCCCTGGTATTCGCCCGCTAAATTCATTCACGCGCTCCCTACGTTGCGTCCACAAAAAACGGAACCACCCCTAGCGGAGTGATTCCGTGCGTTCTACCACAAAGGGGCCGGTTTTTCAGACGGCCGTGTCGTCGTCGGTGCCGGCGGTATCGTCGTCGCCCAGTGCGTCATCGGGTTCGATTACGCGCTCGGTGCGGCAGTCTACGACCGAAGCGGAGCAGGCGGCACCGAGGTAAAAAGTATCGTCATTGAGGAACCCGAACACATCGTTGGTTTCCGGATCGATGTTCAGGCGGTAGTCGATCAACGTGACCTGCAGGCAGTCGGCGTCCCCGATATTCGTTTTCTGCACGGTCACCAGCACGATCGCCGAGCCGTACACATCGCCTTCAAACAACAGCGCTTGCTCGGACCCGGCGCCCTCTTCCTGCCAATACACTTCGGCCTTGGAGAGGTCTTCGGACTGCTCGATCTGAATGAACCATTCCTCATCCGGAATCGGTTCGCCCGGGCAACTATTAAACGTGGTACGGATGACGCCCCGGTAGAGGCCTTTGATATCCTGGCCGTACCCGCCGCCGCCGTCGTCGTCATCGTCGTCGTCGCTGTCGGCGCACGCCGCCACCAAGAGCGAAAGACTCACTACGATCAAAATCAACCACAACAGCCGCCGGATTTCATGCGGAGACTTCATCTATTTCTCCTTTGCAACATCAAAAGGCCCGTTTTCATTGAGCCCAAAAATCCTTTTTCTTTCGATGGATACCTCGCCGATGCGAATGTGTTGCTTTAAGTTATCGGGGTGAGGTGCCAACTGTCAAGAAAAAAGCGCATCGCTTGCAAACGGCATGACGACACGGTAAGTATGTCCGACTGTTCAAGTTGAGGACCTTTGTACGTTTCGAGCTGGGGAAGCGTGTGAAAAAACTGAATTTAGAAACCAAGGTCGGGGTGTTTTTTGTCGCCTGTTTTGTGCTGATCGCTTTTATCAGCCTGAAGCTTGGTAACTACAAAATCGGCGAAGCCGGCGGCTATACCCTCTCGGCGGTCTTTGATACCGCTGCGGGCATCAACGACGAAACCGCCGTTTCTTTCGCCGGGTTGCGCATCGGCATGGTCACCGACCTGGAACTCGAAAAGGGCCGCGTACGCATCTTTTTCCGCGTCGCCCCAGGTACGGAAATCCCTATCGACAGCGATATTTCCATACAATCCCGCGGCTTTCTCGGCGCGAAATACCTGGAAATCATGCCCGGTAAGGATACGAAATTCTACGAAGACGCCGAAGAAATCACCAACGTGTCCACAACCGGCGAACTCAGCGCCCTCTCCGGCAAGGCCTCCGCGGTCGCCGATGACGTGCAAGCCATCACCGCCAACTTGCGCAAAGTCTTCGCCGGCGAGGAAGGTGAAGAAGGTATCCGCGATATCTTCATGAACCTGCAGGAAATCACCCACCGCATCGCCGGTGCGCTGGAAGACAACCAGCAACGCATGAACCAGATCGCCCAGAATATCGAAACCATGACCGGCCAAATGGCCGCGATGACCGTCGAAAACCGCACCGCCATCCGCGAAGCCCTCGGCGCGTTCCCCGCGATTGCGGGCAACATCGAGATCATTAGCCGCAACCTGGCGCAAGTCACCGACTCCAACAACGAAGAGATCAACCAGGCCGTGCGGGAATTGGCCGCCACCTCCGAACAAATGCGCGCCGCCATGGAACATATCGCGTCGATCACCCGCAAAATCGACGAAGGCGAAGGCACCGTCGGGCAGCTTATCAACGACACCGAAACCATCGACGAACTCTCCGACACCCTGGATACGATCAATGAGTTCGTCGGCCGCATCCGCCGCATCCAAACCCACGTGGGCTACCGCGGCGAGTACTTCCCCGAAGACAACGACCTGAAATCCTACATCACCGTGCGCCTGCAACCGCGCCCCGACAAATGGTACGAAATCGGGCTGGTCGACGACCCCTTCGGCCGCACCGTGGAAACCCGCGAGGTGATCAGCACCACCTACGACGCGGGGGGGCCGGCCGAGCGTAAGGAAAAGAAAATCATCAACAAACAGATCACCGCCGACAATTTGAAAATTAGCGCCCAAATCGCCAAGCGCTGGCGCGACATCGTCGTGCGCGGCGGCCTGATCGAAACCGAGGCCGGTGTCGGCACCGAACTGATGCTTTTCGACGACCACCTGATTCTCGCCCTCGAAGCCAGCGACTTCGCCGACGATCGCAATCCACGCCTGAAGGCGAATATGGATTTCCTCTTCCTCGACCACTTCTTCATCACCGCCGGCGCCGACGACCTGATCCACAAAGACGTCCTGGACGGATACGCCGACCCGCGCTACTTCGCCGGCGGCGGCATCCACTTCACCGACGAGGATATCTCCGCGCTCATTACAAAGGTCCCGATGCCCGACCTCTAATCCGCACGCCGATAGGAGCACACCCAGGGCTCATGCCCTGGGCTATCTGATCACGCCTCTACGGGGCTTTTTTGCCCTCACCCCTGGCCCCTCTCCCACAAGGAGAGGGGAGGCAGGGCGCCAACATTTTCGCTGCCCTCTCCTTGTGGGAGAGGGACGGCCGTAGGCCAGGGTGAGGGCCGGGCAAGGTCCGGCGCTGAAATCGCCCGGGGTGCCATAGTTTCACCGCCATCGGCGGGGAGGCTGTGCGGCCCAGCCTTGTGTTCAAACGACCAGAGGCGCAAAATTCGCATGGTCGGCCCGCCACAACGTAGATTTTCTTCATCGATGTCATTCGCCCGGGAACGGGCCCTTCGCCGGAGTGAACAATGCGTTCGATAATTGAGTTCGGTGTCCCCAGAATTTGCATGTTGAACAAAACACGGCTGCTTTTAGGAGCGTTCCCATTCATCGCGATAGTCATTATCAGTTGCGCCAGCGTCGCGAACCGTGTCTCCATCCCCACGATCGAGGAACTGCCGGCAGGCTACGGGTTTTTTGATGGAACGTTGAACCTGACGTTCCTGAAATCTCCAGATGGCTGCGCTAAATTAATGCCTACACCGACGTTGGGTATTTGGGCAACCGGTACCGGCACCCTTCAATGGCGACAGTCCGATGGCCGCATCGAAAATCTTCATTTTTCATCCTCTAGGGTACTTCAACTCGACGTCCCCGGTTTTGGCACGAAACCTTGCTTCCCCTATCGCGATAACACCTTTCTCATGCTGGCGGATTTTCGGATATCCGCGGAAACCGTCTACGTCGGTCGGATCCTTCAAATCGCTGTGTGCACCGGCCAGGGTTATTGCCCGAAAACCCAACCTGAAGAAATATCGTGCGAACTGGAATGTCGATTGATGTTTTTACGCGGCGATCTGCGGCGCGGTATAACCGTTGACGAATGCATTGCTAAAATGTGCAACAAACCGAACTAATCCCGCCTTCAGGAACCGTTGAAGCAGCACGGATTTTAAGGGACACCATCCTTAATTATTTCGGCTTTCAGTGAATAATCGAGACACATAACAAGTACATGTCGCCGTTTTTTACGAATCGGCGAGGAGGCTGTGCGGCTCAGCCTTGTGTTCACACGACCAGACGTGCAAAATTCGCATGGTCGGCCCGCCACAACGTAGATTTTCCACCATCGATGTCATTCGCCCGGGAACGGGCCCTTCGACGGAGTGACCGATGCGCTCAATAATTCGGGTTAGTGTCCCCCACATTATTCTTCGGAGAAACTAAAGAAGTATGCACGGGACAAAATACTATCGGCCGAATTCCATGATCGTGGTGATCGTGAGTATTCTCGCGTATTTCGCGACCGGTCTCGCGATTCTCGCGACTAGGGGATGGGGAGAAGCTTCTTTCGATGAATTGTTTTTGCTGGCCCTTTTTACCCTTCGTTTTCTTATAGGGATCGTCATCGTCATCATAATTTCTACATTTATCGGTCATCGTTTTGGGTATTTCGACGTAAACGAGGAGGGTATTGCGAGACATATTCCGTTCGGCGGCCGCCAATTTATCGCTTGGGATGATTCGAGGGAGCCGCGTGTCCGGCGCTTCATGTGGCTCACAATTGTCTCGGCACCGAAAAAGGCGGGGCAAAAACGGATGTCTTGGGTCTTCCCGTTCCCGAAACAAACCCAGTTCAAGGAACAATGCAAGGAATTGATCGCGCGTGCCGGAAGCGACGAACGGCCTTTCTTGAGGTCGCTTGCTAATATCGCATAGGCAGAAGGAATACTCTGGGGAGAAAGCTAAAATGAATAAGAATCAGAGGCCCATAGTCGCCATCGTCTGTGCTTCTTTTCTTTTGGCATGGATGGCACTGATTATCGTAGCCCTGTTCGTGACGGCTTACGGAGAAAAAGTCGAACCCCTCGGTTGGCTTCTTGGCTGGGCAAATTTCTCGTTTTTCTTTCTGGCAAACGCCGTGGCGCTTTCTCTGTTGTGGCGACGGCGTGAGTCGACCTACAGATACCTGGAGGTTTACTTCTTCGCGGCGTTTTGTTTCAAACTCGCCTTCCCTTGGTTCTTCAATGGCGCGTCCGATCGTTGGCCGGTGATTCTCGCAGTCCTCGTCTTCGATTTGCCTTATTTGATCGCAGCCATTTCACTAAGGCGGTTTCGCAGGCGAGAATTAATGAAACCGCACGCGAGCGGTTAGTTCGTTGATACGGTCCAGCGTGTCGCGGTCCAGGTCCCAGCCCACGGCGCGGGCGTTCGCCTCGACCTGCTCGGGGCGCTTGGCGCCGGTGATCGTCGAGGCCACGAACGAACGGCGCAGCACCCAGCGCATCGCCAGGTGCGGCAGCGGCACGTTGAGTTCGGCCGCGATTTTCTTGAGCCCTTCGACAATGCTCAGCACGGACCCGTAATTCTTTTCCGAGAAGAGCGGCACGCCGTTGCGCCAGTCACCCGGTGCGAGTTGCAGGTCCGGCCCGTACGTTCCGCCCAGAATGCCGTAGGCGATCGGCCCGTAAGGAATGAAGGCGATGTCGTTATCCTCGCAGAAGGGCGTGACCTCGTCCTCCGGCTCGCGCATCAGCAGGTTGTATTGATTCTGCACCGCGTCGACCGGCCCGGCGCACATGGCGGCTTGAATGTGCGGCACGAGCACGTTCGATAGGCCCGCCGCGCGTATCTTGCCCTCTTCCCGCAGTTTCATCAGTTCGCCGTAGCTGTCGCAGACCGGCACGTCGTCGTCGATTTTGTGGATGTAGTAGAGGTCGACGTACTCGCGCCCCAACCGCCGCAGGCTCGCCTCGAGCGCCGCGCGCAAAAACTCCGGATGGTTGTTGATACGCACCTTCGACGGGTCGGCCGGGTCCCACTCGTGGCCGCCCTTCGTGGCGATGATCACGTCGTTGATCCCCGCGCCCAGCGCTTGGCCGACTAGTTCCTCGGAGCGACCATGACCGTAGATGTCGGCCGTGTCGATGAAACTGATACCCACCTCCACCGCGCGGCGCACCAGGGCCATGCCCACTTCTTCCGAGAGATTCTCATAGAGGTTGTGGCCGCCCACCGCGTTGGTGCCCAGGCCGATTTCAGTCACGTACAGGTCGCTGTGTCCTAGTCTGCGTTTCTTCATGTTCTTACCCGTCATCGAAGAAGAAGCGGGACGGCGCCGCGGCCGCCCCCCGTTGATGAAACCTACCTAGACAACCTTATCGTCGGGCAATTCTTCCACGAACTGCGTGCCCAAACGAGCGCTTTCGAACATGTCGCCGACGACGTGGTGCATCGGCACGCCCGAGAAGAAGTGGTGGCTCTTGCTGGGGAAGTCGCCGCCTTCCACGAATTCCTTCTTCTGCAGGTTGATGTAGCCCTGCTGCTTGCCTTCCTTCATCTCCTGGAGCAAGACGCTCAGGCCGTGGGCCGTGGCGTGCTGCGCCCCCAGGGTGATGAACAGGAACTTGACGCCCAACTCGCCCAGCGCGTCGAAGGTCATCGGGTTCTCATCGTTGAACCACTTGAAGGAAGAACTGTAGTTGAACGCGAACTTGGCGTCCGGAAATACTTCGTGCACGCGCCCGGTAAACTCTTCCAGCGGGCCGCGGTCGGAGGTCGGAAATTCGCACCAGACCAAGTCGGGCACGCCCGTGTCGAGATACGCCAGCGCGCGCTTGATCGCCAGTTCCATGCCGCGGGCGCTTTCCGGCGCGTCCACCGCCGAGAGGCCGTCGGTGCGGGCGATAATCACGAAGTCCCGGTTGCCCAGGTCGTCGGCCACGGCGCGCATCATCTTCAGCTTGCCGACCATCTCACCTTCGGGAATCAGCGCCTTGCCGCCGATATGCCCGCAGCGCTTGGGCAGCACCTGGTCTTCGATATGCGCCGCGGCAACCCCGGCGTTAACGTAGTTCTCGGTAGTGCGGGCCACGTTGAACACGTTGCCGTAGCCGCCGTCCATGTCGATGATCATCGGCGGAATGTGCAGGTGCTTGGGCGGGATGCCTTTTTCAGGATCGCCCACCGCCATCGCCAACTGGAACTTGCGCAGACCGCTGATTGTGCGACGCGCTACGTCGGCGATTTCGGTGCCGGTGTAGAGGTCCATATCGGTGCTGCCCACGTGACCGATGGCGAAGCTGTAGCCGCTGAAGTACACCGCGTTGAAGCCGTAATACATGACCAGTTGCGCCGTCATGGGATCGTACACGCCGGGACCGAAAACATAGGGCTCGGTCTCCAGCATTCTCCGTAACCGCGTACTCGAATTTTCTAACCGCGACGCGGGAATCTTCAACCCCTTGGGCAGCAACGGAGTTTCGACCAGTTTCATCTCCTTGCTCATTTTCAAACTCCTTCTTTTGTTCACTCATGAACGGAATCAAACCAGGATTCGGGATCGATCAAACGGGATCAAACCAACCCTTGGTGATCATCTCTTCACTGAGACGGCGCGCCTCGCCGTACTTCGCTTTCGCTTCCTCAGGCGTGTCGCCGGGCAAGCCCGCCAAAATGCCCGCCAATTCCTCGTCGTAAAGACGGCTGATCAATTCCGCTGTGTGTTCCACGCGCGCGCCGTCGTCGTCAACAATCGTGACGTGAGCGTTGTGCATGACGCGCTGGGCGATCATCAACCGGTAAATGCGGTCCGTCGCCAGGTCTTCCATGTAGCCGTTGATCAGGCTCGCACCCCGGCCGGTGATGAAGCCATGGCGGTAAAGGATCGTCGTGCGCACCGCCGCCCGAGTCCCGGCCAAGGTCATCCGGCCCACGCCCAGCGGGGCTTTATCCAACGCCGGGTACTTGTCGTAGTTCGGATCGAAGGCGTTCAATTGATTCGGATTCGGGAACTGCGCGAGGGCGATTTCGTTTTGATCCGGGTGACCGGTCCAGGCGCCGTCCATGCCGCAATCGGCTTCGTTTTTCTTATCCTGCGCCAGCACCTTGAGCGCCCGGTCGTTTAGCTCCGCGTCGGCCCGGCTGGGGTACAGCGCCGTCATGCCGCCGATCGCGAGCATGCCCCGCGCGTGGCAGATCTCCGGAATTCGCAAGCGTACGGCCTGGAAAAACGGCACGTCGTGCGGAATCGTGTTGCGATCCGGCAGCACCCATTCCGGGTCATCCAAGTGGTAGTGAATCAGGCTGGCCATGTAATCCCAACGACCCAGATTCAGCCCGAGCAGGTGGTCGCGCATGTGGTAGGCGAATTCCTCGAACTGGTACGCCATGGAAAACGATTCCACCAGCGCCATGGCTTTGATGTAGTCGGGCTCCCAGCCTTTCGCCGCGGCGATGGCCTTGAAGGCCCCCGCCCACCACTTGCCTTCCTCGGCCGTTTCGGTTTTCGGAATGTAGAATGAGAGGTTGTGCTTCAAGCGGTCGCGGTCGATCTGATAGGCCACCAGCGCCAGATCGAACAGCGAAGCCGAGGTCAATCCGCCGCCTGGTATCACGCCGGCTTGCGACAAATGCAGGCCGCGCACCCGCACGTAGGTGACGGTTTTGCTCTCGACGATCCTCACGGTGTCGCCGTTCTTCTGGTAGGTCAATTCGTCATAGAGCGCTTGAACCGCGTAACCGACGCCGCGCATCAGGTTTTCCCACTGATTGCTCATCGAGTCTTCGAGGTCCAGCATCACGCCGGGCGCGCCGGAGTTGAGCATCTTCACCGACAATTCCGCGTCGTCCACCGGGCCGGTCATCTGATTGCGTTGGTCCTTGACCCAATCGGGCAAATCGATTTTCCAGTCGCCCTGCGACGCCTCCGAGGGCGGCAAATATTGCGGCTGCTCGCCACGGTGCGCCGCCGCCATCCTTTCAATCCGAAGAGCCGCTAATTCTTGTTGGCGTCGAGTGAACTTTTCGTGAAGAGGCTGGTAGAAATCCCAAAAACCGGCGGGCAAATCCGTGTGTGGATCAAAACCCTCCGGCGTCGTATTCATGCGGGGGTCGTATTCCATTTTTGCGAATCCTTCGTCACCCTTGCCGGGTTTGTTTTGCTGCGTAGACGTCATTTTTTTCTTTCCTCAATCTGCCGGCCGCACGGTTACAAGCATCGCGCTGCAACCGCAAGGACATACCTCGCTTGCGCGCCCGTGCCTATGTTATTCCTCCTGAGAGGAGCGCTCTGTTAGGGACCCTTTTCTCGAACGGTTTACGAAAACCCACCCTTTATTTCAAAACCGGCGACCGCCAAGGGGTCGTGCTTTTATGGCCGATTATCCAAGCCGTCGTTTTCTCAAAAATCCTTGTAGTCGAAACAGAAAATAAGTCGCGATTTGGCCAATGCCAACCTTCGCCCGCCCTTTTTTCGCCGGAACCGCGTAAGTTCCCTGCACGCCAATAGGTTCGAAACATTTCCGGCCACTTGCGGTCGGTACGTCGCCGGGATTATCGAACCGCCGCCCACCGCCTGACCGCAGCGCTACGCGGTGTGCGATTCACTGACGATTTCCTAACGACACCCGTCGCGCCGATCGACGAATGCCACGCCGTCATCCGCTTCGAACTCGTGCATGAAGTGCCGGAAAATTAATCAGTCAGGTAGCGAGGACCAGTCGAGCTGGCGCGTGCCGCGCGCGTTGACGGAAGAATCGGGTTAGGGGCTATATGTTGTGGTCGCCGGCGATTCGAGATTGTGTTGCAGAAAATCCTTCGCCAAGCCCCAACCCTCGGGATAACCGTACGCTTGGCGAAGCACCGGCATGGGAGCCGTGGAAAAATCGTTGATCAACAGCCGATACCGATGCAGTTCCAGCGCGATCTCATCGGTCAATCCAACGTTCCAGGCATTTAGATAGGTACCCACCGCGTCGATGATTGCCGCATCGATCTCGCGCGTTACGCGAATGACGATGTTGTTACTGACGCTGCCGCCGGAATGCCCCAACAAGACGACCTCGACGTCCTCGCCAAAGCGGTCTTTGAGCAACTTATGCCCGAGCAGCGTTTCGTAGACACGCAGCCCAAGAAGCGAAAATCCCCGGCGTAAAAGATGCCGCACGAGTTGGTCCTCGACCATGTCGGCGCCGGCCGCGCGCATCGTCACCGAGAGGACCACGTAGCCCTCGTCAAGCCACGCCTTGAGCCCGAGATCCCGGAAAAACGTCTCCGCATGTTGCCCATGCCCATGTACTCCAAGAATCGCGCGGCACGGCGAGACACCTCGCGGCGTATACAAGACGCCCTTGGTCATGCCCACGTAACGATCCACGAGTAAGAATTCTTCGCGAGTGAAATCAGCTTCTTCGTGGCGCGCTGTGTAAATCACCTCAAGCCGGCGCTCGTTGAGGCCGTCGAGCAGAAAGTCGATGTTCAGCGCCTGGATGATCGCGGCCCGGAGTTCTTCATACGGCAGGGCGGAAGTCACCGGCCTCTCCCAGCCCGCCTCTTTTATCGACTCGGCCAGTTCGGCTTCTGAAACGGGCTGGCCCTTCCTCGAGTAGCGCTCGGCAAAACGCCGGTAATCAGCATCACACGATCTGGCGTGTTTACACTTCCAATTCGCTTCGGGCGCTTCCTTTTCCACGACGTTGCGGTAGCCGCGGTTGCCGCCTACCACCCACCAGCCCGCGATGACGGCCGCCGCCAACCCGAGCACCAGAACTATCAACACGCGTCGGCGCACTCTTCTTCTCACAAACCATCCTTATGACGAGCAGTCAGATGTATCGCCTGTCGAGGCGGTCGATTTTACAGAATATTTCGGTGGGCTGCACTAGGGGAAGCAGGGGCCGGTCAACGTTACCGCGTCTCCCTTGCCGGCCGCCTTCGTGTTCGGCTTGGCGAAACGCGGCCACTCTACTGTTTCATTGAAAACATTGAGGCCGAACATCGCCGTCGTCGGCCTGATCACTTTGCTGACGGGGTCGCGTCCCATAACGTCGGTGTTGATCCGGATTTTCTGCCAATCGGGATCCAAATTCCAGCGGAGCTCGCCCAGCCATCCGTCCTTGCCCTGCAAATCCAGGATGTCCGGCTTGAGCGCCTTGTCGTCTTGCGTGAGGGAGAAGGTCGTATCGGTCAACACGGGTGTGACTTTTTCATTCACTCGCACACGAATAGCTAAAATCGGCTTCTTGAACGGCTTACCCTTGCCGCGACGTAACAGCATGTAGTCGCCATCGCGCGTGCAGCGGCCAAACGGTATCGCCGGTGACTCGCGTTCCTTACCTCGGAAATAGTACTCCGCGTGACAATAGTTCTCAGAATCAAGGGTTTCCGGATCGCGCGGCACCAACTGTTCCGGTGCGTCGGGCCTGAAGCCTTGTATCTGTTCCCCGGGCGGAGGTGTGGTCGCTTCCGGTTTTTGGCAAGCAAGCGTGAACAACGACAGCATAACGATGGCTGACATTAAGCCGAGGTGCCCGATACCGCCTATCCTTCGAAGTTTTCGTCTAAGTCGATTTACCATTCCGAGAAGTTTAACAAACGGCGCATGGGCGAACAAGGCTTCGGTGTCCGCGCCCGCGGGACGGGCTCACGGTTTGGGCGGCTTGTGAAAAACGATGTACGCGTTACGCGGCCCGCCAATTTCCACGACTTTTTTTTCAACCGTTTTCACTCCGGCTTTTTCGAAGGAATACGCGATCCGTTCGAAAAGATCCTCGTCGGGTTCGCCGTCGACCACGCCGGACACGTATACGATCCTGCCGTCATCGCGCAGCGCGTTCGCCAAGGTCTTCAAGCAATCCTGCCCTTTGCCGTCCACCTCTAAGATGCCGTTTTGATTACGCTTGGCGTCGAAGGCACGAATCGATAGCAACACCGCCACGTCGATGGAATTCGCCGGCAGGCGCACATCGTCCATCGTCGATAACACTGTTTCTATCTTGTTCGCGTGGGGAAACTCGTAAAGGTCCATGGCGTATTGAAGAAAATCCAACGCGTCCTGGTTGACGTCGACCGCGTAAATACGCGCAAAGGGTACCTCGCCCTCCAGCATGGCAACTTCCAGGGCTCCGGTGCCGCAACCCAGGTCGGCAATCGTGTCGTCGGGCTCGAATTGGAGGAGTTGCAGAATCTGACGAAACTCGGCAGTGCCGCCCAAGAGGGCTCCTAGAGGCAAGCCAACGGCCGCTTGTCTTTTGACCGCTCGCCGATAGCTTTTCATCATCTTCACGGTGACCTGATCGTTGAAGCTGCGCGGTACCCGTTCAAGGACGGGCTCTTGGCACGCCGCGATGCTTATCAGCAAACATACGATTACCAGCAGCCATGATGGCCGGCACGTTCGGCGGCGTTTTTCGGTCATGTTTCCTCCAACTCTGGCTGCAGAGCCTAGCACGGTCGCCGCGTCGGCCTCAACGCTGCAAACCGTCGCCCAATGCGGGAAGATTGTCACCGACGGAGGCTCAAGACTTGGACTTTCACCGGATAATCCCGTAGACTTACGCAATCGACCATAGTCGGGTTTTTACGCGCGATTTCGTCACTCTTTTTCCGAATCAATGAGCGGGAAGACAACATGGCCGAAGCGAACGTTACGAGCCACCCCGCGGGCACAAACGGCGCGGATCCCGGCTACGGGTTGTTTTTCGGCAGTTTTATCTCGCTTTTTTTTGAACTCGCGCTGATTCGTTGGCTCCCGGCCCAACTACTGTTTCTCGGTTTCTTCTCGAATCTGGTTTTCATCGCCACGATATTCGGCCTCGGCATCGGCTTTTTTGCCCCCGCGTACGGCCGCAAGGGGCTATTTTCCTTTCTCGCGCTGAGTGCGGTGTTGGTGCCCGTCTTCGCTCTGCTGGGATTCCCGGCCGCGGATATCAACATTTCGCAGGGTCCGATTTACTACTTCAACGCCGCCAACGCCTTTACCGCCAAGCTGCCCGTACCGTTTCTGGCCACGTTAATCATCCTCGCGTTGGTGGGTTGGGCGATGCCCTTGGGGGCGTATATCGCGCGGCGATTCGGAGAACTACCGGCGCTGCGCGCCTACTCCATCAATGTCGCCGGGTCCCTAAGCGGTACCGTGGCTTTTGCGCTTCTGGCGTGGCTGCAAACTCCGCCCGCCGTTTGGTTCGGCCTCGTTCTCTCCCTGTGCGTCGTGTTGATCGCCGCCGACGCGCCGGGCGATGGACGTCGTATTCCGCGGTGGGTTGTGGCGCTGGTACTGGCGCTCATCGCGCTTGCCCCGACGATCCCCGAATTGGGCGACGAACGCGTGCATTGGTCTTCCTATTCGAAAATCACCGTCTGGCCGCACCAAACGCCTGCCGGCGCCGAGTACGCCGACACGCATTTTTTGCAGGTGAACAATATCTTTTTCATGGAAACCGAATTCGCCGACCCGCTTCCGCAATTCGATGGGTCCGGCGAAGCCGTGGCAGGGCCGCAAATGGTTCGGTATCTCGAGCAGTTGGCGGAAACCGCCCGCCGCCGCGCCGCGGCGAATAAACCGCTACGCGTCGCCATGCTTGGCGTCGGCACCGGCCGCTTAGTCAGCATGATTCGCGCGGTCGTGGGGCCCGAGGCGCACATCGACGCCGTGGAACTCGATCCGCAGATCGTCGCCCTGTCGGGAATCTACAACCGGCGCCGCCCCTTCAACGACGCGGCCGTCAACGTCGTAATCGACGACGCCCGCGCTTTCCTGCACGACGGCGATACGACCTACGATGTCATCACCATGTTCGGCGTCGACGCCGTGCTGTTGCCCTCGCCGCAAAGCACGGTCCGTTTTGACAGCTACTTGTACACGACAGAAGCGTTTGCCCAGATTCGCCGCCGCTTGGCGCCCGCCGGCTTGTTCATCGTTTCCTACGGTGTGCCGCGGCCCTTCATCCGCGCCCGCCTGTACGAAACGATCCGCGAGGTTTTCGGTTGGCCCCCGGCAGTTGCCGCGTTTGCCCATAACACCATCGCGTTTCTCACGGCCAACGACCGGCCGTTGGAACAACTCGATGACGTCCCGGCTTGGAATAACGTCGGCGACGTGGCGCCCGCGTCGGATGACTGGCCCTTCTTTTTTCTCAAAACGCGAACCTTGCCGGTGGAATACCTGACGGTGTTGATCTTCTTTTTCGTCGCCGCGCTGGCCCTGGCCGTCGTGCTGCGACAACGTGGTCAAGGCGGCGGGTATTTGCTCTTCTTCTTTTTCCTGGGCGCCGGCTTCATGCTGGTGGAGGCGTCGACCGTATCGCGATTGCACGTCTTGTTCAGCGTGAACTGGTATGTAGCATCCATCGTGTTTTCGCTGGTGATGGTGGCAATCCTGCTCGGCAACCTGATTGCTTCCCGCGTGCCCCGACGCCTGCTGCCGATCGTCTTGGCGGCGACGGCCGCGGCGGTCGGTGTCAGCCTGGTCTTCGAGCCGGCGCAACTGCTGGGGGCCGGTCTTCCGGCACAAATCGGCGGCGCGATCGCGTTTGCCGGTCCGGCGTTTTTGCTCGCGGCGATCGGCTTCGCCACCGCTCTGCGGGACCTGCAGCCGAGTCGTGTCACCAATGCCATGGGAGCCAATCTCGTCGGCATGGTGTTTGGCGGCGTGCTTGAATTCAGCGCGATGATCACCGGCTACCGCTTTTTACTCGTCCACGGATTGTTTTTCTATTTCGCCGCGTTGGGCATATGGTGGTTGCTCGGCGCGCGCTTGTTCGCTAACAATTCCGCCGAATAAATAGGAGAAAGCGTCTTGAGTAATCCAGAACGATGGCTTCGTCTGCTGGCGCTGATGCTGCTGTTGCTTGCCGTGTTTTCCGGCTGTTCCGACGGCGACGATGACGACGACCAAACCGGTGCCGATGACGACGACGACGCGGACGACGACTCCGCTTCCGGCGACGACGATGACAACGACGACACCGATTGTCCCGACGCCGACGAGGATGGCTTCACCGACGCCGCCTGCGGCGGTGAGGATTGCGACGATCATGACCCGTTGAGCCATCCCGATGCGGCGGAATTATGCACCGATGGCCGCGACCAGGACTGCGACGGCGTCGAAGATGACGGCTGCGTCTACTTCGACGTGGAGACGGTGCTGGACGACTACCTGCCGAACGAAGACCGCCGCTTCTATTCCCTCGCGTACCTAAGCGACGGCACGCCGGTGGTGGCCTATTACGCTCCCGGCCCAAAGGCGTTGGGCGTGTCGGTCCGCACGGCGAAAGGGTGGCCGACTCGGATCGTCGACGAGCAAGGCGACACCGGTTGGTACGCGTCGGTCGACGTGGACGGCGCCGACCGCATCGGTGTGGCCTACCACAACGCCACCGCCGGCGATTTGAAAGTGGCGTTCAAAACGACCGCTGAAGACTGGACGGCCCGCACCGTTGCGTCCCAGGGGATGACCGGTCTCAACGCGAAATTGCATTTTGGCCTCAACGATGAGGCCAACGTGTTTTGCATGAAAAAGTACGCGGACTGGTATATCGCGCACTACGAGGAAGCGGGCGCCGCGTGGAATGAGTGGCAACGCTTTGGGAACGCGTTCGTACAGATTTCCTACACCTTCGACGCCCACATGGCGCCGTCGGGTTTCCCCGTCTTTTCGTGGCCCGATTATAACTACGAGATGTCGAGCGACAAGTACGGCTACGACGCCATGTACGCCGGCTGGTACGACCCGCTCGGCGGGGATAACTCGGTCGTGCTGTACTGGGGCCATCTGATCGACGTCGACATGCGTTTTACGGCGGTAACATGGGACGAAGATAACCAGCCGATGTCGTTTTTCATCACCGACGCCGTGCCGGTGATCGTGGTCGGCGAGTTCACCAACTCCTGGGGAATCTACGACCTGCCCGACAACCACGTCGCCCCGGCCGCCCCGCTGTCGGCGGACACGGCGAGCGACGGCACCGTCTACCTGGCCTATACCAACGCGCTGTCGAACACGCCGCGCATCGCGTACCGGACCAACGGCGTCTTGTGGCGGTTTGCTGATGTGTTCGATGGCGACCAATTCGGCAGTGGGGCGCAACTGACGGTGGCGCCGGATGACTTGCCGGGGGTCGTCTTCTTGGACCACACCCAAGGCGCGCTACGTTACGCAAAAATGAAAATCATCCCGGAAGTCGATTAGCGGCCGGGGGAAAAGGAATCCATCATGAGAGCGCAATCGACCCTTTTAGCCGTGATTCTGGTGGCGGCACTGGCGATCGCCGCGCAGGCCGAATACGGCGGCTGGACCTCCCTCTATTCGATCTCCGACCACAACCAAGGGCTGATCGATGTCTCGGCGCCCGACCAAGACACCGTGTTCGCAGTCGGCGCCGCGAGCGAAGACTCCAGCACGTTTGATCTGATCTACCGCACGCTGGACGGCGGCGCGACGTGGGAATCGGTCTACGAGATGAGCCTGAATTTAGCCCCGGAAAACTTCTGCGAGTTTTTGCGGCTGATCGAGGCGCGTTCATCCGTGGAGATGGTGACGCCCGAATTCGGCCTCTTCGGCGGCTCGGGCGTCGACCTCGAGTGCATCGAGCGCTTCGGGCATACCATCGAAGAGCAGTTCGCCTGCATCCTGGTTTGCGCGGACACACTCCAGCCGCAGCTTTGGCTCACCGAGGACAGCGGCGAGACCTTCCACGACGCGGATATTCCGCCCGACGACAGTTACGGCACGATTCAGGATGTGGTGATGGTCGACGACCTGGTCGGGTACGCCGCGGGTCTGAACAGCTATTTCATCAAGACCACCGACGGCGGTTTCACGTGGTCGACGATGCCGGCGCTGTACGCGCCCCGACTGTATGTCAATCGCATGCAGTGGCTGGACGAAAACGAAGGCTGGCTGGCGATCGGCCAATGGGAAGAAGAGCCGGAAAAGGCCGAACCCTTGCGAGGCAGGGCGCTGATCGCACGACAACTTCACCGCATGCGGATGAGTTCCGACCCGCTTTACCGCCGGGAACACTGGGCCAAAAGCGATGAAAAAACGTATATTTCCGGCTCGATCCTGCACACCACCGACGGCGGCATGACGTGGGAAGTCCTCAAACAGAGCACCGCCGAGGGGTATAGCTGGGTCTTTTTCGTCGACCGAGATACGGGCTTTATCGTGGGCGACGAAACGGTCGTCGGCGGGTTTATTTCCAAATTCTACAAGACCGAAAACGGCGGCGACTCGTGGGAGCCCTACCTACAAAACTTCCCCACCGAGATGCCGGGCATCGCCGGCGAGTGGGCGCCCGAGGGCGTCAGTTTCGTGAACCCCGGCTTCGGCATGGTGTGGGGTTACGCGGCCAAGACCTTAGCCTATGCCCCGGCCTTGTTTTACACCGTGGATGGTGGCGACAACTGGACGCTCGATGAGCACGCGCTGACCTTCGACGGCGGCCAGTATGCGCTGGCGTGGGTCGACAACACGACCGTCTATTCGGTCGGCATGCACGTGAACCTGCTCAAATACGAGGGCACGAACTCCGGGCCGGTGGCCGACGCCGGAGCCGATGTGGTCACGACCGTTGGTGAACCCGTGACACTGGACGGCAGCGGCAGCAGCGATGTCGACGGCGACGGGCTGTTTTACACCTGGACCCAAACGGCGGGTGTCGCGATGCAGCTTGACGACCCGGCGGCCGCGCAACCGGCGGTTGTGGGCGAGCAAGAGGGCGAAGGGATCTTCGCTTTGGTTGTCAACGACGGCATGGTCGACAGCGACGCCGACCAGGTTACCGTCACCGTCAACCCGGCCGTGGACGATGACGACGAAGCCGCCGATGACGACACAATCGACGACGACGACGATGACGATGACACCGACGGCGAACTCCCGCCCGGCGACGACGACGATGATGATGACAGCAGCGGCGGAATCTGCGGCTAACCTTGGAGAGGAAGGTGTAATGAAAAGTGTGAACGTCGAAAAAAGCCCACCAATGTCCGGGCTTTTGTCCTTGTGGGGCATGATTTTGGCCTCGGTAATGGCCTACGCATACCTGGGCGTGTTCCGTTGGCCCGAGTTGAGAGAGACGGTCCCCGCCCCCGGCCTCGCTGCCGGCATGGGGCTTGTGGGAACCGTTGGTTGCGCTTTATCGATTGTGGCCTATATCGTGGTTCGATTGGTTTTCAAAAAGTCCCCGGTCGGCAAGCGTATCGCGTGGTGGATTTTGGCCGAGACGGTCGCCCTGATTGCCCTGGCCTTCTATTCACTTCCGAATTTCCCGGGCTGGCTGTTCGGCGGGCTGATCGTTTGCGCGGTCGGGCTGCTGCTTTTCACCAACCCCTGGCGAAAGCTCCCCGCGTCGAAATAGTGGCGCGGCGCGGCTTTTCGCGTTGCCTCGGTTATCTCCGGTAGTAATTTTAAAAAGAAAAAGCCGAGCCCCTTTCGGGGTACGGCTTTTTACAAAATGGAAATCCGGCGGCGACCTACTCTCCCACCTAGCTACCCGGGCAGTACCATCGGCGCTGGAGGGCTTAACTTCCGAGTTCGGAAAGGGATCGGGTGTGGCCCCTCCGCCATAGCCACCGGAAAATATTTTCAAAGAAAATGATAGATGACAAACGAACAACCTATGCGGGCGCAATAGAAGGGGAAAAGGATTCACTTGATGGTCAAGCCTCACGGGCAATTAGTACCGGTTAGCTGAGTGCATTACTGCACTTACACATCCGGCCTATCAACCTGGTAGTCTTCCAGGGCCCTTTAGGAACCTAAGTTCTGGGATGACTTGTCTTGGAGGAGGCTTCCCGCTTAGATGCTTTCAGCGGTTATCCTTTCCGAACTTGGCTACCCAGCAATGCGGCGGGCGCCACAACTGGAACACTAGAGGTTCGTCCACCCCGGTCCTCTCGTACTAGGGGCAGCTCCCTTCAAATCTCCTACGCCCACGACAGATAGGGACCGAACTGTCTCACGACGTTCTAAACCCAGCTCGCGTACCGCTTTAATTGGCGAACAGCCAAACCCTTGGGACCT